>JAZBOM010000032.1:0-2365 GCA_036351205.1 Thermoleophilia bacterium
CCGAGGCGGCCGCCAGCACCTCTTCGCGGAACTTGCCCGTCCGCACGAGCACGCCCGTGATGCCGAGACGCTGCGCCGCGAGGACGTCGCTCTCGACGGCGTCCCCCACCATCGCCACACGCTCCGCCCGCAGGTCAAGGGCGCGGAGGCCGGCGCGGAAAGCCTCGGGGGCCGGCTTGCCGGTGACGATCGCCTCACGCCCAGACGCCGCCTCCAGACCTAGGAGGTAGGCGCCGGCGTCGAGGCACTCGCCCTCGTGCGTCATCCAGGAGAGGTTGCGGTGCATGGCGACGAGGTGCGCGCCGCCGAGAAGGGCGCGGTGGACGCGGTTGAAGGCGCCGAAGGCGAAGGACTCGTCGGCGCCGGAGACGAGGATCACCTCGGGGTCGTCGTCGAGGCCGACGAGTCGCAGCCCCTCGAGGTCCTCCCGGCGCGCGTCCCCGAGGACGAAGACGCGCGCGCCCGGATGCGCCTCGAGCAGGTGGTCGCGCGCCGACATCGCCGCCGTGAGCACCTCGTCGTCCTCGACGGCGATGCCGAGCCGCCGCAGGTTGGCCGCCATCTCGGCGCCCGTCCGGCTGGTCGTGCTCGTGATGACGCGCAGCGGGAGGCCGGCGCCGCGCAGGCGGCGGACCGCGTCGGCCGCGCCGGGGATCGGGTCCCACGAGACGGTGAGCACACCGTCCATGTCCAGCAGCACACCCTCCACCGTGCTCACCCGAGGTCGCGCCTCCAGTCCCACTCGGGGGCGATGATCTCGGTGCCTTCGGTGTCTTCGATCTCGCGCCGCCACGCGACCCGCGGCCCGACCACGGCGCGGGCCCGCCAGCGCAGCGACTTGGCCTCGCGGCGGATCGTCTCCGCGAGCACGGTCAGGCGCGCGCGCACGCGCTCGACCTCCTCGGCGGGCAGACCGTAGTCGTCGACGCGCGCGGCGACCACGCGCAGGTTGGCGGTGAAGTCGCGGTGCAGTCCCCAGTCGCGCGCGCACACGTCGGCCACGTAGTCCACGTCGATCGCGGCCTCGTCGTCCTCCTCCTCTTCGGCCAGCGGCACGTCCTTGAGCAGGGCGATCGCGTCGTGCACGTCCTTCTGGTTGATCTTGCCGATCTGCAGCTTGGCGATGAGGGCGTCGGCCGGGGAGATGGCGTAGTCGTCGATGTCGAGACGCTCGCGCACGTCGAGGTCGTGGTCCATCATCATCACGTCGAGGAAGATGTCGACGTGGTCGAAGAGCGGCGCGTCGTGCGCGTGCTCGCCCTCGGCCGCACCCACCATCGTCATGCCGCCGCGCAGCGCCTCCTCGGTGACGTACTGCAACTGGCGATACTCGGTCGCACGGGCGACGTAGCTGTTCTGGACGAAGCCGCGGGCGGTCATCACCTCGTCCAGAGCCTCCGCCTGCGGCCCCAGTCCGACGAGGTCGATGTCGGAGTACTCGCGGTCCATGAAGTCGAGGTCGGCGCAGTGCCTGCGGATGGCGAGGCCGCCGATGAGACGCACCTGCACGCCGCGCTCGCGGGCCGCGTCGATGAGCGCCATCGCCGCCGCCATGAGGCGGTCGGCGCGCCGCGTCGGCGCCTCGCGGCGGCCGGCCGCCGACTTCACGATCGCCCCGGCGCCGCGAGTGTCGACGTCGCTGCGCAGCTCCTCGAGCGGGTGCAGGATCGTGTCGAGGATAGGCCGCGCCAGGTAGACGCGCGGGCGGCGCGGCTCCGCCCACTCCTCGAGCAGGCTCCAGGACTGCAGCTCCTCGATGGCGCCCCTGGCCGTCGTGCCGCTCGCGTCGAGCACGCGTCGCGCCTCGGGGACCGTCATGCACGGCGTGCGCACGAGCTCGTCGGCCAGCGCCAGGGCGCGGCCCTTGAGGTGTGTCCGGCACTCCGCGTGGTAGCGCGCCAGGGCGCGCGCCTGCGCCGTCGCGCGCACGGCCGTCTCGCGCACGCCCTCGAGGAAGAAGAGCAGCCACGGCACCCACTCGGCGTGCGTGCGCACGCGCTGCAGGCGGGTGTAGTACTCGTCGCGGTGACCCTCCAGGTAGGCGGACAGGTAAAGGAGCGGCAGGGTGAGCCGGCCGCGCTCGATGAGGAAGAGCGTGATCAGCAGTCGGCCGAGGCGGCCGTTGCCGCCGACGAACGGGTGGATCGCCTGGAACTGCTCGTGCAGCATCGCGCACTGGATCAGGTCCGGCAGCGTGTCGCGCTCGCGGAGGAAGGCCTCCCATGCCTCCAGGGTCCCGTGCATCTCCTGGACCGGCGGCGGCACGTAGGTCGCCGTGGCCTGGGTCGCGCCCGGCGGGCCGATCCAGTTCTGCGAGGTCCGGAACTCGCCCGGCGTACGCGAGCCGCCCACCTCGCCGCGCAGC
>JAZBOM010000033.1:0-2131 GCA_036351205.1 Thermoleophilia bacterium
ACCCGGCGGGCTGACCGCCGAGCGCGTGAGCGAGGCGCTCGTCGCCGGCTGCGTGGCCGAGAAGATCGCCGTGGTCGAGGCCGACGAGCGCGAGGAGACCGGCCGCCGCGCCGTCCTCAACCTCGGGCACACGATCGGCCACGCGGTCGAGGCGGCCGGCGGGTTCGAACGGTTCGCCCACGGCGAGGCGGTCGCCCTCGGCCTGCACGCCGCGTTGCGCCTGTCGGTCGCCCTCTGCGGGCTCACCGAGGGCGAGGCCGGGAGGGGCGCGGCGCTGCTCGACGCCCTCGGCCTGCCGCGCCGTGCGCCCGGTCTCGACGCCGGCGCGGTCGTCGACCTCGTCCGCAGGGACAAGAAGTCGGGGCCGGAGGGTGTGGAGTACGTGCTGCTCGAAGCGCTCGGGAGGCCGCGCACCGGCGTGCACGTGCCGCCCGTGCTCGAACGGGAGGTGGTGGCGTGGCTGACGGCGGGGTGAAGGTCCTCTGGCTGCTCCACGGGGCCAACCTGGACATGCTGGGCCGTCGCGACCCGGCGCTCTACGGCAGCGAGACGCTGACGCAGCTCGAGCGGCGCGTGACGCGCCACGCCGAGACTCGCGGGTTCGAGGTGCGCGCCTTCCAGACCAACTTCGAGGGTGAGTTCATCGAGCAGCTGCACGAGATCGCCGTCGGGGGTGGGGACGCGGTCATCGTCAACCCTGGAGCCTGGACGCACTACAGCTACGCGATCCGCGACGCGCTCGAGCTCGTGCCCTGCCCGGTGGCCGAGGTGCACCTCTCGGCGATCGCCGAGAGGGAGGAGTGGAGGCGGACATCCGTGATCGCCGACCTCGTCGCCGTGCGCGTCTCCGGCAAGGGCATCGACGGCTACCTCGAGGCGGTCGACCGGCTCGCCGAGCTGCTGGCTGCCGGCGACGGGGACGAGGAGCGATGACGCCCGGTCACGACCGGCGACGACGAGGAGGACTGATGACGACCCCGAAGCCCGACCACGCCGGGCGCCTCGCGCGCTGCCGCACGCTGCTCGCCGAGCGCGGCCTCGACGCCGTGCTGGTGAGCGACCGCTACGACGTGCTGTACCTCTCGGGGTTCCGCGGGGAGGACGCGACCTTGGTCGTCGGGCCCGAGACGGCGCTTCTCGTGACCGACTCACGCTTCTACGCTCAGGTCCACGAGGAGGTAGACGAGTTCGAGCTCGTCGAGCACCTCGGTACCGACCTCTTCGAGGACAGCGTGAAGGCCGCCGCCGGACGCATCGGCGACGGGTTCACGCTCGGGTATCAGGCCGGGGCCATGACCCACGCCGAGTACCGCGGGCTGCGGCGCGCCCATCACGGCCGCCTGCGCGACGTGCGCCGGCACGTGACCCGGCTGCGCATGGTCAAGGAGCCGGTCGAGGCTGAGGCGATCGCGGCCGCTGCGGCCCTCGTCGACCTCGCCCTCGGCGTGGTCGTCGCCGAGGGCCTCGTCGGCCGCACCGAGACCGAGGTCGCCTGGCGCCTGCTCGAGGAGTATCACGCCCGCGGCGCCGAGGGTGAGTCCTTCGAGGCCATCGTCGCCGCCGGCGACCACGGCGCCCAGGGGCACGCGATCCCCGGCGAGCGCCGCATCAAGGCCGGCGAGCTGGTCGTCATCGACACCGGGGCGCGGTTCGACGGCTATTGCTCGGACATCACGCGCACCTTCGCCGCCGGCCGCGTCTCCAAGGCGCACCGCAAGCTGTACGAGATCGTCTACGAGGCGCAGGCCGCCGGCGTGGCCGCCGTACGGCACGGCGCGCACGGCCGCGACGACGTCGACGCCGGCGCGCGCGCCGTCATCAAGGCGGCCGGCTACGGCGAGCAGTTCGGCCACGGCACGGGGCACGGCGTCGGGCTCGAAGTGCACGAAGCGCCGTTCCTCGGCAGCCTGCGCGGCGACCGTCTCGAGGCCGGCATGGTGTGCACCGTCGAGCCCGGCGTCTATCTCGAGGGCGAGGTCGGGGTGCGCATCGAGGACACGGTGCTCGTGACCGCCGACGGCTGCGAGCGCCTGACGCAGTACCCGCGGGAGCTGCAGGTCACCGACTGACCCCGGCGGCGGGGGCCGCCCCGCCGCAGGCACCGCCCCCTTGACCGCACCGTCGTCACCTG
>JAZBOM010000034.1:0-3850 GCA_036351205.1 Thermoleophilia bacterium
CCCGCCGCTCAGGTGGTCCGTCTCAGACCGGGTGTGTGCCCGTCGTGCCGTGGCGCCCGGCGACCTGCGAGGCGGGCGCGAACACGCCGACGATCATCGTCAGCACGCCGCTCACGATCAGGTAGATGCCGATCAGCCAGAGGATCGCGAGGGCGCCGGTCGCCGGCCAGACGAAGAGCGCGATGCCGAAGGCCACCGACACCAGCCCGGTGATCACCGACCAAAGCCGCGCACCGCCGCTCTTCTCGCCGACGAAGCCGCCGAAGATGTCGACCACGCCCATGACGACGGCCCAGCCGGCGATGATGTAGAGCAGCGTCAGGGCCGTCAAGCCGGGCCACGCGATGATGAGGACGCCGGCGATCACCGCCAGCAGGCCACCGGCGACGCCGGCCGAGCGGCTCTCCATGCGCCCCATGAGTCCGGCGAGCGCCCGCAGCACGCCGTAGGCGATCACCATCAGCCCGAAGAGCCAGATCACCGTGGTCAGGCTGGCCTTGGGCATCGCCAGCAGCAGGATGCCGAGCGCGATCGCGACCAGCCCCGTCAGGATCGCCAGGCCGGGGCCCAGTCTGTTCGTCTCCGCCATCGAGTCCTCCTCCTCACCTGTCACGCGGTCGAGGTCGAGCCGCCGACGCGGTCGCGGTTGCCCCAGGCTCCACCGCTCCAGAAGGCGAGATCCGCGACGATACCGAGCCCGATCCAGATCCAGTCCAGCGAGTTCACGCCACCCGGAGCGACGAGGACGTAGCTCATCGTCGTCCAGGGAGCGAAGACGAAGCCCAGGATCGGCCAGAACCAGGTGGAGAACGCGAGGTCCCAGCGGCCGGGCTGCCAGATCCACCAGATGAGGATGGCGGCGCGCGGGCCGAGCAGCATGAGCGTCGTAGCGAAGCAGCACATAGAGTCCCCTTGGTCGATGCCCGTCGCGCCGTCCCGCCCCGTTGAACTGCACCGGCCCTTCGCCGGCCCAGGCCGCGTCGCGCTCGTGGTGCCCGTCCTACCCCCTTCGGGGAGGATGTACACGGGGCGACTTTACCAGTCGGTCACGGGCCGTGAAAGGTCCCGACCGTCGTGGCCCGGGCAGTGCGTGCGCCACGGCGTCGCGCGAGCGGTATCCTTGGCGGTGGCCGCGCGCCGCGGAGGGCGCGCGCGACGTGGAGGTGACCATGCCCGAGCCCTCAGGGCCGCGCCCGGTGCGCGCGCCGCGCGGGACGCAGCTGAGCTGCCGTGGCTGGCAGCAGGAGGCGGCCCTGCGCATGCTGATGAACAACCTCGACCCCGAGGTGGCCGAGGCGCCCGACGAGCTCATCGTCTACGGCGGGGCCGGCAAGGCGGCGCGCGACTGGGCGAGTTTCGACGCCCTCGTCGCCACCCTGCGCCGCCTCGGCGACGACGAGACCTTGCTCGTGCAGTCGGGCAAGCCGGTCGGCGTCTTCCAGACCCACGAGTGGGCGCCGCGCGTGCTCATCGCCAACGCCAACCTGGTCGGCGACTGGGCCACCTGGGACGAATTCCGTCGCCTCGACGCGCTCGGGCTGACCATGTACGGGCAGATGACGGCCGGGTCGTGGATCTACATCGGCACCCAGGGCATCCTCCAGGGCACCTACCAGACCTTCGCCGCCGCGGGGCAGAAGCACTACGGCGCCGACCTCGCCGGGCGCCTCGTGCTCACCGCCGGCCTCGGCGGCATGGGCGGGGCGCAGCCGTTGGCGGTCACCATGGCCGGCGGGGTGGCGCTCTGCGTCGAGGTCGACCCGGAGCGCATCCGCCGCCGGCTCGAGACCGCCTACCTCGACGTCTCCGCCGACACGCTCGACGAGGCGTTGCGCCTGGCCGACGAGGCCGTGGCCGCGAAGCGGCCGCTCTCGATCGGCCTGCCCGGCAACGCCGCCGACGTCTACCCCGAGCTCGTGCGCCGCGGCATCACCCCCGATCTCGTCACCGACCAGACCTCGGCTCACGACACGCTCAACGGCTACGTGCCCAACGGCATGAGCCTCGCCGAGGCGCTCGAGCTGCGCCGGCGCGACCCCGAAGAGTACGTGCGTCGCGCCGTGCGGAGCATCGTCGTCCACGTCGAGGCGATGGTCGCCCTGCAGCGCGCCGGCGCCCACGTCTTCGACTACGGCAACAACATCCGCGGCGAGGCGAAGGCGGCGGGCTACGCCGACGCCTTCGCCTTCGAGGGCTTCGTCCCCGCCTACATCCGTCCCCTGTTCTGCCGCGGCAACGGCCCCTTCCGCTGGGCCGCGCTCTCCGGCGACCCGGCCGACATCGCGCGCACCGACCGCGCCCTCCTCGAGCTCTTCCCCGACAACGAGATGGTGAGCCGCTGGCTGCGCATGGCGGGGGAGAAGGTCCGGTTCCAGGGCCTCCCCTGCCGCATCTGCTGGCTCGAGTACGGGGAGCGCGCCAAGGCCGGCGAGCGCTTCAACGAGCTCGTGCGCTCCGGCGAGGTCAAGGCGCCGATCGTCATCGGCCGCGACCACCTCGACTCGGGCTCGGTGGCCTCGCCCTACCGCGAGACCGAGGGCATGCGCGACGGCTCCGACGCGATCGCCGACTGGCCGATCCTCAACGCCCTGCTCAACACGGCCGCCGGGGCGAGCTGGGTGAGCTTCCACCACGGCGGCGGCGTGGGCATCGGCAAGAGCCTGCACGCCGGCATGGTCGTGGTCGCCGACGGCACGGAGATGATGGCCGAGCGCCTGCACCGCGTGCTCACGACCGACCCAGGCACGGGGGTCATGCGCCACGCCGACGCCGGCTACCCCGAGGCGCTCGAGAAGGTGCGGGAGTCCGGCCTCGACCTGCCGATGGTGCCATGAGCGGCCGGCCGCCTGAGGGCGAGGCTCGCCCGCCTGCGACCGGCACCCCGCCGGCCGACGACAGGGGCCGGCGGCTCGCCGACCTCGTGCTGCGCAACGCCGGCGAGCTCGTGACCATGACGCACCCCGCGCGCGAGGGGCTCGGCGTGCTCGCCGACGGCGCGCTCGCCGCGTACGAGGGCACGATCGTGTGGGTCGGCCGCGAGGCCGACCTCGCCGGCGAGGTCGGCCTCGCGGCCGAGGCCGTCGAGCTCGACGCCCAGGGCGCCTGCGTGCTGCCCGGCTTCGTCGACTGCCACACGCACGCCGTCTTCGCCGGCGAGCGCGCCGCCGAGTACGGTGAGCGGCTCGCCGGCGTGAGCTACCTCGAGCTGCTGCAGCGCGGCGGCGGCATCCGCCTGACCGTGGACGCGACGCGCGCCGCGAGCGAGCAGGAGCTCGCCGCCCTGACCGCGCGCCGCCTCGACAGCTTCCTCGCCCACGGCACCACGACCGTCGAGGTCAAGAGCGGCTACGGGCTCTCCGCCGCCGACGAGGCCAAGCAGCTCCGCGCCGCCGCCGTCCCACACCCGGTGCGGCGCTCGCTCACGTTCTGCGGCGCGCACTTCGTGCCGCCGGAGTTCGCGGGGCGCGCCGACGAGTACGTCGAGTCGGTCTGCGCCGAGCAGCTCCCCGCCTGCGCGCCGCTCGCCGAGTGGTGCGACGTCTTCTGCGACGAGGGCGCCTTCACCGTCGCCCAGGCGCGGCGCGTGCTCGAGGCGGCCCGTGACCACGGCCTCGGGTTGCGGCTGCACGCCGAGGAGCTGGCCCACACCGGCGCCGCGGCGCTCGGCGCCGAGCTCGGTTGCGCCTCGGCCGACCACCTGATCCTCGCGACCGACGGTGACATGGCGGCGCTGCGCGCCGCCGGCACCGTCGCCGTCCTCCTGCCGGGTACGAGTTACACGCTCCGTGCGGGCTACGCGCCGGCGCGTGCCTTCCTCGACGCCGGCGTCACCGTCGCCCTGGCGAGCGAC
>JAZBOM010000035.1:0-5296 GCA_036351205.1 Thermoleophilia bacterium
AACATCATCCTCATCGCCGCCACCAACCGCCCCGACATCCTCGACCCCGCGCTCCTGCGCCCCGGGCGCTTCGACCGCCAGATCGTCGTCGACCGTCCCGACCGGCCGGGCCGCCGGACGATCCTCGAGGTGCACTCGCGCGGCAAGCCGATCAGCAAGGACATCGACCTCGACGCTCTCGCCGCGCAGACACCCGGCTTCACCGGCGCCGACCTCGCCAACCTGGTCAACGAGGCCGCCCTGCTGGCCGCCCGCGCCGGCAAGAAGATCATCGAGATGCACGAGCTCGAAGAGGGCATCATGCGGGTGCTCGCCGGGCCCGAGAAGAAGAGCCGCCTCATCTCCGAGAAGGAGAAGGCGATCACCGCCTACCACGAGATGGGTCACGCGCTGGTCGGTCACTTCCTGCCCAACACCGACCCGGTGCACAAGGTCTCGATCGTGAGCCGTGGCCAGGCGCTCGGCTTCACGCTCTCGCTGCCGACCGAGGACAAGTTCCTCACGACCAGGGCCGAGCTCATGGACAACCTGGCGATGACGCTCGGCGGCCGCGCCGCCGAAGAGGTCGTCTTCGACGAGGTCACGACCGGCGCGGCCAACGACATCGAGAAGGCGACCAGCATCGCCAAGCAGATGATCATGCGCTACGGCATGAGCGAGGAGCTCGGGCCACGCGCCCTGGGCCACAACCAGGCGCAGCCCTTCCTCGGTCGCGAGTTCAGCCAGGAGTCCGACTACTCCAACGAGGTCGCGCGGCAGATCGACGAGGAGATCCGCCGCATCATCGAGGAGGCACACCAGTGCGCCCAGGACCTTCTCGTCGAGCGGCGCGAGCAACTCGACCAGATCTCGGCGATCCTCATCCAGCGCGAGACGCTCGAGCGGGTCGAGTTCGAGGCGCTTCTCGACGGCGTCCCCGAGGAGGAGGTCTTCCGCGAGCGCGACGAGAAGGCGGCCCGCCGGGCCCGCGCCGAGCGCGGCAAGAAGGAGGACGCGCCCGCCAAGCCGCAGGTCGTGCCGCGACCCATCAAGCCGGTCAACCCCGAGACCACCTGAGCCCGGGCCCGGCCTCCGCAGTGGACCGCGACAAGATCCAGGAAGGCGTACGGCTGATCCTCGAGGGGATCGGCGAAGACCCTTCACGCCCGGGGCTCCTCGAGACGCCGCGCCGTGTCGCCGACATGTACGAGGACATCTTCGTCGGCATCGGCGCGGCCGACCCGGCCGAGCTCCTGACCTCGATCCCCGGCGACCACCACCGCGAGATGGTCCTCATCAAGGACATCGACTTCTACTCCATCTGCGAGCACCACCTGCTGCCCTTCGCCGGCACCGCGCACGTGGCCTACATACCGAGCAAGGACGGGCGCATCGCCGGTCTGTCCAAGCTCGCCCGCGTCGTGCGCCGCGTCGCCGCGCGGCCGCAGCTCCAGGAGCGCATCACCTCCGAGATCGCCGACGCGATCGTCAGCGCCCTCGATCCGGTGGGGGCCGCGGTGCTCATCGAGGCCGAGCACCTCTGCATGTCGATGCGCGGCGTGCGCACCCCCGGGGCGCGCACCGTCACGAGCGCCGTGCGCGGCATCATCCAGACGAGCACGGCGACGCGCGCCGAGGTGTTCGCCCTCATCAACGCCGGCCGCTAGCCGTGGACGCCCCCGCCGTCCGTCTCGAGGTCCAGCTGCCCTGCGTGATGGGCATCCTCAACGTGACCCCCGACTCGTTCTCAGACGGCGGCCGCTTCACGCAGCTCGAGGCCGCCGTCGCCCAGGGCATCGCCATGGCGCGCGACGGCGCGGCGATCATCGACGTCGGCGGCGAGTCGACGCGGCCGGGCTCCGACCGGGTGTCGATCGACGACGAGCTCGCCCGCGTGCTGCCGGTCATCGAGCGCCTGCGGGCCGAGACCTCGGCCGTCATCTCGATCGACACCTACAAGGCCGAGGTCGCGCGGCAGGCGCTGGCCGCCGGGGCGGCCCTGGTCAACGACGTGAGCGCCCTGCGCATGGACCCGGCGATGGTCGAGGTCGTCGCCGAGACCGGCGCGCCGGCGATCCTCATGCACATGCAGGGTGAGCCCAAGACGATGCAGCAGGACCCGCACTACGACGACGTCGTCGACGACGTGCGCGCCTTCCTCGACGAGCGCATGAGCTTCGCGCTCGCCCACGGGGTCGACGAGGAGCAGCTCCTCGTCGACCCGGGCATCGGCTTCGGCAAGACGGTGGCCCACAACCTGGTCCTGCTCCGCGGCCTCGGCCGACTGAAGGAGCTCGGGCGCCCGCTGGTGCTCGGCGCCTCGCGCAAACGCTTCCTCGGGGCGATCCTCGGCGCCGAGCCGGGCGGGCGCCTCATCGGCACCGTCGCCTCCACGGTGATCGGGCTGATGAACGGCGCCGACGTCGTGCGCGTGCACGACGTGCGCGAGAACTTCGAAGCCCTGCGCGTGGTCCTCGCCCTGCGCGAGGCCGACGACGAGGCCGGCCCTGGGGCCGGCCGCTGAGACGGCGATGCCCGATCGCCTGACCATCGCCGTCGAGGGCCTGCGCCTGCGCGGCCGCTGCGGGGTGACGGCCGAGGAGCGCGTTCTCGGGCAGACGCTCGTCTTCGACCTGCGGCTCGTGCCGGCGGAGTGTCCGGGCGCCGCGACGGACGAGCTCGAGGACACCGTGAACTACGGCGACGTGGTCCGCGCGGTGACGGCCACGGTGGCCGACGGCGAGTTCCACCTCCTCGAGCGCCTCGCGACGGTCGTCGCCGACCGTCTGTGGAGCACCGCCCTCGACGAACTCGTCGTGCGCGTGCGCAAGGTCGACCCCCCGGTCCCGGCCCCCACCGAGGCCGCCGCCGTGGAGCTTGTCAGGCGGCGGTGAGCGGCGCGGCGCGCCGGGCGTTCGTCGCGCTCGGCTCGAACCTCGGCGACCGCGGCGCCTATCTGGCGCAGGCGCGTGACGCCCTCGCGGCACTGCCCGGCACCAGCCTCCTCGGGGTCTCGTCCGTCTACGAGACCGCGCCTCAGGACCGCGCCGACCAGCCGGCGTTCCTGAACCAGGTCGTGGCCCTCGAGACGGCTCTCGAGCCGCGCGACCTGCTCGCCGCCTGCCAGCGCATCGAGACCGACCACGGCCGGCGCCGGGAGGTCCGCTTTGGCCCGCGCACGCTCGACATCGATATACTCCTGATCGAGGGCATGGAGTCCGACGACCCGCTGCTCACCTTGCCGCACCCGCGCATGTGGCAGCGCGCCTTCGTGCTCGTGCCGCTGGCCGAGGTCTGGTCCTTCGCCAGGGGCATGCCCGCCGTCGACGTGCCCGCCCTCGGCAGGGAGCTGGCCCGCCGGCAGCCCGTCCAACGCTACGTCCCGCCGGAGGGCCGGGGATGACGGTGACCTACGCTCGATCGACCGCCGGCCCGCCCGCGCCGCCCCGAGGGGCCGTCACGTGACGCGCCCCTACATCGCCGCCGTCGACGCGGCGGGGCTGCACCGCCGCACCTTCGACGTCCTGGTCCTCGGCGGCGGCATCGCCGGCTTGACGGCGGCGATCGGCGCGGCGCGCCGCTGGCGCGTCGGCCTGCTCACCAAGTCGACCTTCGAGGAGACGACGACCTTCCTCGCCCAGGGCGGTATCGCCGCCGCGCTCGGCAAGTCCGACTCCCCCGACCTGCACTTCGAGGACACGATGCGCGCCGGGGCCGGGCTCTGCGACGCCGAGGCGGCCCGGGTCCTCGTCGACGAGGGCCCGGCGCGCGTCCGCGAGCTCATGGAGATCTGCCCGCGCTTCGACCGCGTCGAGGGCGAGATCGTGCTCAGCCGCGAAGGTGCGCACTCGGTGCCCCGGGTCGTGCACGCCGGCGGTGATGCGACCGGCAGCGAGGTCTCGAGCGCCATGGCCGAGGCGCTGCGGCTCGGCAGCCGCGTCCAGCTCTACGAGGACGAGTTCGTGATCGACCTGCTCACCGTCGACGGGCGCTGCGTCGGCGCGCTGTCGCGCAGCATGGTCGACGGTGAGACGACCCTGAACCTCGCGATGGTGACCGTCCTCGCGACCGGCGGTGCAGGGCAGGTCTACGCGCGGACGACCAACCCGAAGGTCGCGACGGGGGACGGCGTGGCGATGGCCTACCGCGCCGGGGCGGCGATCAGGGACCTCGAGTTCGTCCAGTTCCACCCGACCGGCCTGGCCCTCGACGGGCAGGACACCGTGCTGCTCATCACCGAGGCGCTGCGCGGCGAGGGCGCCTACCTGCGCAACACCGCGGGCGAGCGCTTCATGGTGGCCGCCGACGCGCGCGCCGAACTCGCGGCGCGCGACGTCGTCGTCCGCGCCATGGTGGCCGAGATGCGCCGCGAGGGCGTCGACCGCGTCTACCTCGACGCCACCCATCTCGACGCCGACATGCTGCACCGCCGCTTCCCGACCGTGACCGCCGGCCTGGCCAGGCACGACCTCGACCTCGCCCGCGACCTGATCCCGGTGGCGCCGGTCAGCCACTACCTGATCGGCGGCGTGCAGACCGACGTGTGGGGTCGCACCACGGTCCCGGGGCTTTACGCCAGCGGCGAGGTGGCCAGCACCGGCGTGCACGGCGCCAACCGGCTGGCCTCGAACTCGCTCCTCGAGGGCCTCGTCTTCTCGGACCGTGTGGTGCGCGACCTCGACCGCTACGTGAGCCGGCTCGGCGAGGACGTGCGCCGCCTGCAGTTCGACCTGCCGGCGCCGGCCGGCGACGGCAGGCACGACGCGACCGCCGCCGCACGCGCCCGTCTCACCGCCGTCATGTCGGCGAAGGTCGGCGTGCTGCGCCGGGCCGACGAGCTGCAGGCGGCGATCGCCGAGTTGCGCGAGCTCCGCGCGGCGGTGGACTCCTCCGGCGCCGACGTGCCCGAGTACGAGTTCTACAACCTGCTGACCCTCGCCACGCAGATCGCCAAGTCGGCTCTGCTGCGCGAGGAGTCACGCGGCGTCCACCTGCGCGAGGACTTCCCTGCGAGCGACGAGGACTGGGTGCGCCACATCACCCTCCGCCTGCCCGACCTGCAGGTCGAGCCCGAGGAGGACGAGTGAACGCGGCCGCGCTGCGCGCCGCGGCCCGCGCGGCCGCGCGGCGCGCCCTCGACGAGGACCTCGCCGGCTACGGCGACCTCACCGGGGCGGCGTTCGAGGGCGACGGGGCCGGGCGCGTGGTCGCCCGGGAGGCCGGGGTGCTCTCCGGCCGCCTCGCCTTCGAGGAGGCGGCCGCGCTCGTCGACCCCGGTCTCAGGGTCACGTTCGAGCGCGACGACGGCGACCGTCTC
>JAZBOM010000036.1:0-2079 GCA_036351205.1 Thermoleophilia bacterium
CGCAGCCGCCGCGCCCGGCAGCCCGACGTCGTCGCCGACGATGCCGACCAGCCGCAGGCAGCGATAGCCGATGATGCCGGCGCAGAGCAGCGGCGCGGCGGCGAGGTCGTCCATCCCCTCGGGCAGCCGATAGACGAAGTCGGCCGGCGCCACCATGTACTCGGAGAAGCCGCCGTCCACGTCCCAGCCGGTGAACCGCGCGTTCTCACAGAGGTTCTCCCGGCCGCTGCGGCAGAAGCGGCACTGCCCGCAGGTGCGATGCAGCCAGGGCACGCCGACGCGCTCGCCGAGGCCGAGCGGCAGGGCCCCGGGGTCTCCGCCCGGCGGCAGCCGCTCGGCGCCCTCGCCGAGCGCCGCGACCTCGCCCACGATCTGGTGCCCGGGCACGACGGGCGAGCGGTGGGGCGGGAGCTCGCCCTCCACGATGTGCAGGTCGGTGCGGCACACGCCGCAGGCCCGCACGCGCAGCAGGACCTCCCCCGGGCCCGGTCGCGGCAAGGACAGCTCGACCAAGGTCAGCGGACGCTCGCCGACGGGCGTCGGGGCGGCGAGCTGCAGGGCGCGCATGGTGGCCGGCAGAGCTGTGGCGGACGCCTCGCTCATCGTCCTCACCTCACGTCTGAGACAGTCGTCTCAGCCTACGACAGGATGTCCTTGCGGCGGAAGACCAGCCAGGCCAGCGCCGTCAGCCCGGCGCTCCACAGGCCGAAGACGAGCAGCGCCTCCCCGATGGGCCGCCAGGCGATGGGGTCGCGGAAGAAGTTCACGTACTCGCCGAAGTAGCTCGAGAAGACGTAGGGCTCCAGCCAGTCGAAGTAGCTGAAGCTGACGAGGATCTGCACGACGATGAAGACGACGAAGGTGGCGATCAACGCGGTGAGACTCGAGTTCGTCAGCGTCGAGAAGAGGAGCGCGAGCGAGATCATGCAGGCCATCGCGGCCAGGGCGAAGAGCGCGGTCAGCACGACCAGGCCGATGCCTTCGGCGATGCTGACCGTGGTGCCGGACAGCGTGACCAGGGGTTCCAGGCCGAAGAAGAGGGCGCCGAAGAGCAGGCCGGCGGCGACCACGAGAGCCAGCCCGACGAAGAGCGTGAGCACGGCGACGACCCACTTGCTGACGATGAGCGAACCGCGCGACTGCGGGCGCAGCAGGATCGCGCGCAGGGTGCCGAGCTCGGCCTCACCGGCGACCAGGTAGCTGCCGAGCACCGCCGAGGCCAGCGGAAGCAGGACGAGGAGCAGCGCCGCCAGCGAGGAGACGGGCACGTACAGCCCGTTCTCGAGGACGCGGCTCATGAAGTGAGGCCCCTCGCCCGGTCCGGGACCCGTGTCGGAGATGTAGAGCGCGAGCGCCATGAGGAAAGGGATGGCGGCGAGCCCGCCCCAGATCAGGTACGTCCGCCAGGTGAAGAGCAGCTTGACCCACTCGCGGCGCAGCGGGCCCCAGTGCGCGCCGTGCATCGCTGGGCGCGTACTGCCGTGGCAGCCCTCACCGGCGTGGCGCTCGGGCGGCGGCGTGGGCGGACAGGCGCAGACCCCGCCGGGGCTCATCGCCGCCTCCCGTCGATCGACTGGGGCGCGGAGGGCGCCGATGCGCTCGCGCCCCGAGGCGAGCCCGGCGCTGCACGGTAGACGGAGACCGGCATCGCGCCGGACGCGGGCGACCGCGCCGTGCGAGAGGCGGACCGCGGAGCGGCGCGGTACGTCGGGCCCGGTGCCGGACGAGACGAGACGACCGGCTCCGCCTCATCGGCGGGGGACGGCGCCGCCTCAGCGACGGGCGGCGCCGCGTCATCGACGGGCGGCGCCGCATCACTGACGGGCGGCGCCGCGGGAGGGGCGGAGGGCGGCGGCGCCTCGTCGTCCCCGGCCGGGCGAAGCGCATGGGTCTCGGGCTCAGCCGTGCCGCCGGGTCGCTCGACGGCGATCGTGACGCGCGGCCCCGACGCCGGCGGCTCCTCTTCAGGAGCCGACGGCGTCGGGGCCGCGCGTCACGATCGCCGTCGAGCGACCCGGCGGCACGGCTGAGCCCGAGACCCATGCGTTACGCCCGGCCGGGGATGACGAGGCGCCGCCG
>JAZBOM010000037.1:0-9197 GCA_036351205.1 Thermoleophilia bacterium
GCCGAGTACATCGGCCTGGCGGCGATCGTCGGCGCCTTCCTCGCCGGCCTCGTGGTCGCCGAGCTCAAGCAGCACACCGCGGTCGAGGAGAAGGTCGAGCCCCTGGCCTGGTTCTTCATGCCCTTCTTCTTCGTGCTCATCGGCAGCTACCTCGACCTGCGCGCCTTTGCCGACACGACGGTGCTGCTCGAGATCTTCGCCTTCACCGCGGTGGCGATGGTGACCAAGTACTACGGGGCGCGGCTGGGCGCCCGCCGCGAAGGCCGGCGGGTCGCACGTGAGGTCGGGGTCGGCATGATCCCGCGCGGCGAGGTCGGCATCGTCGTGGCCGGCATCGCCCTGGCGTCGGGCGCGCTCGGCGACAAGGTCTACGCGGCCATCATCGGCATGGTCCTGATCACCACCCTGACCTCGCCGTACCTCATCAAGCTGGTCTACGGGCGCCATGCCGGCGAGCGGGTGCACCCGCCGGGGCCGGAGATCCCCGAGGAGGCTTGACCGTCGCGGCCGCCGGCTCCGGCCGACGGCCTCGTCGGGCAGAACGGCTAACGGTTGAAGCGGGCGCTGCCGGCGAGGGCGTGCTTGAAGGCCGCCCGGGCGGCGTCGTTGTAGACCGAGAAGATGACGTGCCGCAGGCTGGTCGTCGGCTCCGCCTTCAGGTAGCGCACCGTCTCGCCCACCATGAGGCTCGCGGACTGGTAGACCGGGACGCCGCCGACGCCGGTACCGAAGGCCGGCAGGGCGAGGGAGCGAGCCCGGACCTTGCCGGCCATCTCGAGGGCCGCGGCCGTCGCCTTGACGATGGCGGGCGCGTCGGTCTGCAGGTCGGGGCCCATGACGGCGGCGTGGATCACCCACGGCGCCTGGAGCGCGTGACCGTGGGTCGCGACGGCCTCGCCCAGCGCGATGGGCCCCTGGGCCATGGCCTCCCGCTCGACGTCGTCGCCCCCGACCCGCTTGAGGGCGCCGGCGACGCCGGCGCCCATCCACAGCTCGGTGTTCGCGGCGTTCGCCACGGCGTCGACCGCGAGCTCGGTGATGTCGCCGACCACGATCTCGAGCGCGGTCCTGCCGACAGTGGTCTTCATGCCTCTCCTCCCCCCGACGCAACGGCCCGGATTATATCCTTCGCGGCACGCCGGCGACGCCGGCCGGCTCGGGAGACGCCCGGCGCCGGCACGCCGCGGCGGCGACGGCGTGCGCGGCGGGCTCCCGGCGTCACGCTCCTGCGATAGAATCGGCAGGCCGCTGTGAGCCCGGCGCGGCGCGACCCGGAGGTGCGACGATCTCCAGCACGTACGTCGTCTGGACGCTGGCCGCGTTCGTCATGACGGCGCTCTGGGCGGTCGTCATCATCGTCAACAAGCGGACCCTCGAGTACATCAGTCCGCTGGCCCTCAACTTCTTCCTGCGCGGCGTGTCCGCGATCGGCATCACCGTGCTCACCGTGCCCCTCACCGTCTTCGGCCTCTGGTCCAACGGCTTCGGCAGCAACTGGGCTGCGGCCGGCTACATCGCCGTCTCGTCGATCGTCACCTGGCTGGTGGCGTTCAGCACCTACTACTACGCCCTGCGCGTCGGCAAGGTCAGTGTGGTCGCGCCCATCGCCAGCACCGACCCGGTCTGGACCGCGCTCTTCGCCTTCGCGATCCTCGGGGCGGCGATCGGCGCACCCACGCTCGTCGGGCTGGCCGTGGTCATGACCGGCGTCGTCCTGATCTCGCGCTGGATGGAGGACGAGCCGGACGTCACCGTCGACGCCCTCGGCGGGCCGGCGTTCGAGCCCGGGGTGGCGGCGCCGCCGGCGTCCGCCGGCGGCGCCGCCACCCCGGGCTCGGTGGTCGTCGTCCTGTCGCTCGTCACCGCCGCCGGCTGGGGCCTCGGTCCCATCCTCATCGACCTCGCGAGCCAGGCCTACGGGCGCGTCACGGCGACGATGATGATCCAGAGCCAGCTGCTCGGCATGGCGATCCTGGGGGCGATCATCCTCGTGCGTCGCATGTCGCTGACACCGCACGCCCTGTCACCCGCGCAGCGCCGGTCCGCCGTGCGGCTGATCGCCGTCACCGGGATGCTCGAGACCTTCGTGACCGTGCTCTTCTACCTGTGCGTCCAGCACATCGGCCCCGTGCTCACCATGCTCATCATGGCGACGACGCCGGTCTTCGCCATCGCCTTCGGGTTCGTCGCCCTGCGCGAACGCGTGCGCGCACGGCTGGTCGCCGCCGCCCTCGTGACGCTGAGCGGCGTCCTGCTCGCGGTGCTCGAGGGATCGCTCTAGTCGCGCCCCTCCGCGGCGGCCGCCACGGCGGCGGCCATGCGCTCCTCGGCCCCCGGCGGCAGCGCCGGCGGGCGGTGCGTGGCGAGGATCTCCTCGACGACCGCCATCGCCCGGTCGGTCTCCGACACCGGATCGGCCCGCCACGTGTCGTACGAGCCGCGCTGGAACACCTTGAGATGGTAGTGCTCGCCGCGGCGCAGGAAGGAGCGCGTCTCGCGTGCCGCGAGGAAGTGCCCGCCCGGGCCGACCCGCGCGGACACGCCGAGCATGACGCTCTCGTCGTCGAGCTGCACGCCGCGCGCGACGTGGGCGCACTGGGCGACGATCTCGGCGTCGAGCACGATCTTCGGCAGGTAGAGGAACCCGGCCGAGTCGAGCATGCCCATGCCGACGAAGAGGTCGGGGCGGGCGAGCGTGCTGAGCAGGGCCATCGTGCCGCCCTCGTAGCCCGACTGCACGCAGAGCTCCTTGGCGTCGCTCGACAGCCCGCCGGAGAGCACGGGGAAGCCGTAGCGGTGGCCCATCTCGGTGAGCGCGGTGTTGAAGAGCAGCGCCTCGGGCCCGCAGGCCCCGTAGGTCGAGGTCTTCATGTCGAGGACGCTCGAGTTGCCGACGTAGATGAAGGGGCTGCCCGGGGCCGCGAGCTGCAACGCCACGAGACCGCTGAGGATCTCGGCGTTGGTCTGCACCATCGTGCCGGCGAGCGTCACGGGCGCCGTGGCTCCGGCGAGCGCGAGGCTGTAGACGACGATCGGCACGCCCGCCTCGGCGAGGAGCATCGCCGCCTCGAGCGCATCGGCGTCGTGCTGCAGCGGCGAGACCGGGCAGTAGACGATCGAGAAGACCGGTCGCGCCGGGTCCCACACGCCGCCGGGGCTCGCCGCTCCGGCCGCCTCGAGCGCGTACGGCACCAGCCGCGGGTCGCTGAGGTCGCCCTGGACGTGCTTGCCCGACCCGCGCAGCATCGTGGCGATACCCTGCAGCGACTGCACGGCGGCCGGGGCGTCGTTCGGGGTCGCCACGTACCAGCAGAAGCCGAACTCGTCGAGGGCGTCGGCGATGACGCAGGCCTCGTAGAGGTCGCGGTCGGTCGAGGGGCGCCGCTCGCCGGTGCGGTGGTCCATGGTCATGGCGCCCATGCCGTCGTGGCCGACGAAGGTGCGCGAGCGGTCGAGCAGCGCGTCGTGCTCGCCGTCGCGAGCGGCGAGCAGCACGTCGTGCGGCGCCGCGGCGATCGCGCGGTCGACCAGCTCGGCCGGGATGCGCACGACCATGCTCTCGTCGTCGACCCGAGCGCCCGCCTCGCGCAGCAGCGCGCGGGCACGGGCGCTCGCGAAACGCACGCCGACGGTCGCCAGCAGCTCGAGCGTCTGCCCGTGCAGGTAGGCGAACGCGTCGTCGGTGAGCATGCTGACGCGGGGCGCGACGCGCCCCGGGGCGGGAGGCGCCGGCATCACTTCACCAGAGACTTGGCACGGTCGACGGCGGCGCCGGCGTTGGCGCCGTAGCCGTCGGCGCCGATCTCGTCGGCGAAGGCCTGGGTGACGGGAGCGCCGCCGATCATGACCTTGACCTTGTCGCGCAGCCCGGCGGTGGCGAGGGCGTCGATGGTCTCCTTCATGCGCGGGATCGTCGTCGTGAGCAGCGCGCTCATGCCGACGATGGCCGCCCCGTGCTCCTCGGCGGCGGCGACGAACTGCGCCGGGGTGATCCCGGTGCCGAGGTTGACGACCTCGAAGCCGGCGCCCGAGAGCATCATGCCGACGAGGTTCTTGCCGATGTCGTGGAGGTCGCCCTCGACCGTGCCGATGACCACGGTGCCCAGACCGCCACCCTCACCCTCGGCGAGCAGCGGCTTCAGAGTGTCGAGGGCTCCCTGCATGACGCGCGCCGAGAGCAAGACCTCGGGGATGAAGCACTCGCCGCTCTTCATGCGCTGGCCGACGACCTCCATGCCGGGCAGCAAGCCGCCCTCGAGGATCTCCTTCGCCGCGGCCCCCTGGGCCAGTGCCGCCTGTACCAGCGCGCCGGTGAGGTCGGCGTTGCCGTCGATCACGGCCTGCTTCAGTGGTCCGTACTGGTCGCTCACGTCCTGTCTCCTTGTCGTCGGTCTCGGATGGCGGCGGCCACCCCGTCGCGGGCGCCGCCATCCGGTCGGTCTCAGGCTACACCCGCGGCCCCGTGGCCTCAGGGTACACCCGCCGCCCGGTGAGTCTCAGGCTACACCCGCCGCCCGGTCGGTCTCCTCCACGATGGCGTGGACACGCCGCGCCACGTCGTCGGGCAGAGGCTCGGGGCGGTACTCCTCGATGATCTGCCGCGCCTCGGCGGTACAACGAGCATACAGGTCGGTGGCGCCGCGGTCTTGCCAGTCTTCGCGCACGCGGCGGTCGAGGTGGGCGGGCTGGCTGAGCGTGCGCATGTGCTTGAGTGTGGCGTCCAGGCTGAGGAAGTCCCCGAACGGCCCGACCGTAGCGATGTCCTCCACCGCCAGGGTCTCGTCGTCGACCGGGATGCCCATGACGCTGTGCTTGATCATGCGCGCGAACTCGTTGTCCATGACGAACTGCCCGCAGTCGAAGGTGACGCCCGATTCGATCATCCCCGCCCCGTAGATCAGGTTGGCCCCTGCCAACGCTGCCAGCAACCCGGTGAGGGTCTTCTCGTGACCGGTCTGCGCGTCACCGACCTTGGAGTCCGCCTACAACCCCGCCACGAAGCTCGGGAGGAGGTAGCGGCGCGCCATCTGCGCCACGGCGGCGCTGACCATGGCGAGCTCCGGCGTGCCGACGCTGGCCGCGGCGAGCTTGAGGTCCATGGCCGTGGTCGAGCTGCCGTAGATGACCGGCACGCCGCGCTCGGCGAGCTGCGAGAGGGTGATCCCGGCGAGGACCTCGGCGTTGTGCGTGACCATGGTGCCGGCCAGGGTCACCGGTGAGGAGCCCCCGGCCATGGCCATCGAGAGCACGTTGCAGGGCAGGCCCCAGCGCGCCGTCTCGATGATCACCTCGGTGACCTCGTGCGGCAGCTTCAGCGGGCTCACCGGGCAGACGCCGTTGTAGATGATGGGGCGCTCGCGCAGCGCGTCCTCGCCGCCGACGATCTCGGCGCACATGCGGAAGACGGCGATGCTCTCCATCCGCGAGAGCGGCCCGATGCCGATCGGCTTGGTCGTGTTCAGGAGCTGCTGCTCGCTGTTGTGCACGGAGATCGTCTCGGCGGGCGCGTCGCTGGCCCCGACCGAGATCTCGTGCGTGTCCATCTCGCTGAGGTAATCGTTGAGCCGGGCGATGTCCCCGATGTCCTTCTTCGTCGGGTCGCGGTACTCGCCGGTGACCACGTCGATCACCCGGATGCCCTCGCTGAAGTTGGTGAAGGCGACGCGACCCGGCTCCATGACGAAGTCGTTCTTCGGGTCGCGCCCGCAGAGGGTGATCCTGCTCGGCGCCGAGCGGACCGCGTCCTCGACGAGGTGCGGCGGGATCCTTACGACCCGCCTCTCCCTGTCGACCCGGCAGCCGGCGTCGCTGAAGATGTCGATCGCCTCGTCGGCCTCGACGTACACGCCGGTGCGCTCGAGCACCTCGAGCGTCGCGAGGTGGATCGAGTCCATCTCGGCCTCGGTGAACACGTTGAGGCTGAAGCCCCCGCCGCGCCGATGTCCTGCGTGCAGATTGCGTTTCACTCAAGCACCTCCGGGGCTCTCAGCCCGCCGCGCCGCCGGCGGCGGACGTGCGCGGCGTCCCCAGCCCGGCGCGCGCGGCGAAGCGCTCGACACTGTTGATCGGGATGTCCAGCACCTCGCTGATGCGGAACTTGGCCTCGATCGCATAGGGCTGGTCGGCGTAGGTCAGCTCCTGCACGGTGATGCGCCCGAGGCCGAGCTCGGCGCGCACGTCGTGCATGACGACGGGGTCGACGAGGTCGAGAGTCGAGACGCCGAGCCTCCCGGCGACGTACTCCTTGGCCTCTCTGAGACGCATCCCCCGGGTCATCTGCATGCGCGCCACCAGGTCTCCGGCGGCGCGCATACCGCCCATGCCCGAGGCGAGCGTGTGGGCCAGCGACATGCCCACAGGGTCGCCCACGCCGACCTACAAGCCGTCCATGCGGGTCACGTCGACCAATGCCTTCGAGACCCGCGAGACGGCGTCGACCGGCGGGTACGCCGTCATCGGCACGCCGCCGACGCCCATGCCCACGTTCATGTGCACCGGGATCGTCGCCTCTTCGCAGCAGCGCTTCACCAGGGTGCAGGCGCGGCTCACGTTCCAGGCCACCGACTGGCGCGTGTTGACGTTGACGGCCGGCCCGAAGATCGTGCCGCCGGCTGCGGCCACCGCCTTGACCTGCTCGTGCGGCCACATGCCGGCGAGCCGCTTGCCTCTGTACTCGAGCTCGCCGTGCATGCCGAGCACGAACTCGCTCGCCATGCCGACCTCGATGCCGACGTGCGGGTGCTTGGCGCGGATCTTCTCGACCGCGTTGAGGGTGGCGAGGAAGTCGCCGTCGCCGGCGGCGCCGGCGGTGTCGAAGTCGAGGCCGTCGGTGCCCGCCTCGACCATGCCGTCGGCGACGAAGAGCATGTCGTGCGTGGCCATCTCGCCGGCCTCGAGCTGCGCCGCCCGCGCCTCCTCGATGCGGCCCAGCGGCATGAGCTCGGACCAGTTCGGGATGGGGCCGTCGGGCTTCGAGTAGCGGCCCAGGTCGGGCATCGCCCCGTACTGCATGGGGATCGTCAGGTTGAGCTGGCTCATCTTCATCTCGTGGGCCTCGAACGAGAGGATCGTCTTGATGGCCTTGTACGAGTAGTCGATGTGCCAGAGCTCGAGCATGTCGGCGCCCTGGTGCGTCTGATAGGCGAGCATCTCGGTCATCCGCGAGCCGAGGTCGGCGTTGCCCGACCCGTCGTAGCTCAAGATGACCTCGTCGCCCAGGTCGACGCCGGTGAAGCGCGCGTTCGAGCAGAAGATGTCCTCGAGGTGGTCGAGCTCGTCCTGCGCGAGCGGCGGCACCTTGGCCCGACGCGCGGCCTGCTGCGTACCGTCCTCGATGTCGGCGCGCAGCTGGGCGCGCGTCGTCTCGACGAGCGATCCGTCACCCATGCGGGTCAGTATCCTGTCGTCCAAGCCCCTCTCCCGTCCTCTCTCTGTCGTGGACCCTGCTGCGGTCGTGGCCGGCCGGCGCGGCGCGCCCGCTGCGGGCGCCGCGCCGGCCGCCCTGTCGTCGTCAGGCGCTCACGACCTCGCGCCAGGCGTCGTCGTAGTTGCGCTGGAAGTCGCCGACGTCCTCGGCGAGATAGCCCGCCTCGATCACTTCGTCGGTGGGGCGCATCGCCACCTGGGTCTCGTTGGTCACGTAGTCCATGCCCGCGGTCACGACCGGCTGGTAGCCGATGTAGTCGGCCGCCGCGCCTACGTTCTTCGGGTCGAGCATGAAGTTGAGGAAGAGGTGGGCGGCGTACGGGTTGGGGGCCGACGCCGGGATGGCGATGCCGTCGGCCCAGACGATGTAACCCTCGCTGGGCAGCATGTAGCTGACGTCCTCCGCCGGGATCGCCTTGATCGCCAGGGCGACGTCGCCGTCCCAGCAGTGCGTCAGGGCGAGACCCTCGACGATGCTCCGCCGCGTGTTCGTGGAGTCGTACTTGAGCACGAGGGGCTTCTGGTCGATCAGCTGCTGCACCGCCTGGTCGAGCTCCTCCTGGGTGGTCGTGTTCGGCGAGTAGCCGAGTTTGATGAGCCCGACCCCGAGCGTCTCGCGCGGGGCGTTGAGCATCGAGATCTGCCGCTTGTAGGCCGGGTCCCAGAGCTGGTTCCACGAGTCCTGCGGCGCCGGCACCTTGGCCAGCGTCGCCGCGTAGCCGGTCGTGCCGAACATGTACGGCACCGAGTACTTCTTGCCGTCCTGGGCGTCGGGGTTGTCGAAAGCCGGCTTCTGGAAGACCGCCTGGGTGACGTTGGCGAAATTCGGGATCAGCGCCATGTCGAGCGGCTGGAGCAGGTCGCTCTTGCGCAGGATCGTGACCCACATGTCGGTCGGGAAGATGACGTCGTAGCCGGTCGCCCCCGCCTGCAGCTTGGCGTACATCGACTCGTTGCCGTCGTAGTAGCTCTCGCGGACCTTGACCCCGTACTCGGCCTCGAAGTTCTCGAGGCACTCCGGCGACATGTAGTCGGACCAGTTGTAGATGTGGATCTGCTCGGGCAGCGTGGTGTCCCAGGCCTGCGGCGTCTCCTCGGCGGTCTCCTCGTCGCCGCAGGCGGCGAGGACCGTGCCGAGCGCCCCCACGGAGAGGCCGAGCGTCACGCCGCGCTCGATGAACTGACGCCGCGTGAGCTCACCGTGGGCGACGGCCCCCGTGAGCTTCTCGAGCTCGTCGCGCACGCCGCCCCCCGGAAGTCTGCTGCTACCGGTCATCCTTCCCCCTTCTCCCGCCCTCGCACGGCTGCGCGAGGGCACCTCGGAACGCGCCCCGGCGAGGAGCGCGACGATGGACCGGGCCCCCGGTGAGGGCCACACCACGCGCTCGTCGAGGCCGCCGGGCCGAGCCCGGCCCCCCTGGTCGAAGTCGTCCGCCCGTCTATTCATCCGGTTGGATAACTTCGCGGCAATTCTAGGCCGCACCGGGGGGTTGTCAACAGCGCGACGATGGGGCAGGCTGCACATGGAGCACGGTCGCCCGCTGCGGCGCGACCGCTCAGGGGCCACGACCGACGGAGAGCACCGCCGATGACCGAGAACGGGATCCGCGTCCGGAGCGCGCGCCTGGTGACGCACGACGCGGCGGCCGAGCTCTCGCCGACCGCGCGGCGCATCCTCGCCGCCGCGCGGCGCGTGCTCGGCCGCGCGGGCTTCAAGGGCCTCACCCTCGAGGCGATCGCCGCCGAGGCCGGCGAGAACAAGGCGTCGATCC
>JAZBOM010000038.1:0-4723 GCA_036351205.1 Thermoleophilia bacterium
CGGGGACGCTGGTCGAGGCGATCTCGGTGCTGCGGCGCTTCGACGCCGCGACCGACCGCAAGATGCCCCGCGTGCACGTCGTCTTCGGGGCTTACGAAGGCGAGATCCCGGCCGGGCGCGGCGAGAAGGTCATCTTCGTCGGCGATTGCACGACCTGGCGCGGCAGGATCGGGGGCCGCGAGGTGTCGGTCGACAGGCTGCCGCCGACCTATGCCCGCACCGACCCCCACGACGCGCGCCATCAGGACATCTACACGAAGATGGCGCTGGTGACCTACAGGCTGCTGAAGGCGCGGGGCGCGGACCACGTGCGCCTGCGCGGGTGCCCCATCAGCGTCGCCGAGCAGGTGCTGATGCTGGCCAACGTGAGCGGCGCGAAGAACCCCTACTTCGACCCGCGGATCGTGGTGGACTTCAACCGGGCGTACCTCGGCTGGCGTCTCGCCGCGCTGCGGCGCGGGAGGTACCAGGAGGCCTGACCGCCGCGGTCTGCGGCCCTCAGGCCGAGGCGTCGTCGGGCGGCGACCACTCGTAGTTGTCCTTGAGCACCTTGAGGATGAGGACGTGCTCGGCGCGCTCGATGCCGGGGATCGGCCGGATGCGGTTGACCAGCATGTCCTGCAAGGCCTCGCGATCCTTGGAGACGACGCCGACGATGATGTCGAAGCTGCCGGCGCAGATGCTCACGTAGTCGACCTCGGGCAGCTTGGCGACCGTCTCGGCGACCTCGTCGAGCCGGTCGCCCGCCACCCGCAGGTGGACCTGCGACCAGAGCAGGCCGAGGTCGAGCGGGCTGCTCACGGCGACGATCTGGATGACCTTGCGATTGACGAGCCGGGCGACGCGCTGGCGCACGCTGGCCTCGGAGATGCCGAGGTCCTTGGCGATCGTCGTGTAGGGCGTGCGGCCGTCCTGCTGCAGGTGCGTGAGGATGGCGATGTCGATGCGGTCGAGCGTCTGTCCGCGCACTCGGCTCCCTTCGTCGTGCCGCTGTCGATGCCGGTCGGCCGCGACCATTCTACGGATGTCGTCACCGCGCCACCACCGGTGTGCGATATCCGCGCGGCGGATAGGATGGAGCGGTCGAGCGAGCCCTCGGGCAAAGGAGTCGAGATGAAGATCGAGCGCAGGCCGTCGACCGCCCTGCTGCCGACGCCGGTCGTCCTCGTCAGCGTCGCCGGCGAGGGCGCTCACCCCAACATGCTGACCATCGCCTGGACCGGCATCGTGTGCTCGGCGCCGCCGATGCTGAGCGTCGCGGTGCGGCCCTCACGACATTCGTACCGGCTGATCACGGCGACCCGCGACTTCGTCGTCAACATCCCGCCGGCCGAGCTCGTCGAGGCGGTCGACCGCGCCGGTGTCTGGTCGGGGGCCGAGCACGACAAGTTCGCCGAGCTCGGCTTCACCGCGCGACCGGCGAGCAAGGTCAAGGCGCCGCTGATCGAGGAGTGCCCGATCAACCTCGAGTGCGTCGTGCGCCACCAGCTCGAGCTCGGCGCCCACGACCTCTTCATCGCCGAGATCGTCGCCGTGCACTACGACAAGGAGCTGCTCGACGCGCGCGGCCGGCTGCGCACGGGCGCGGTCTCGGCTCTGGGCTACGTGGGCGGCGACTACTACACGCTGGGCGAGCGTGTCGGCACCTACGGGTACTCGCAGCAGGCGCTGCGCGACAAGCCCGAAACGGAAGGGTAGACTAGCCTGCCGATGCGCTACTACGTCACCACCCCCATCTACTACGTCAACGGCGAGCCCCACCTCGGGCACGCCTACACGACGATCGCCGCCGACATCCTCGCCCGCTACCACCGGCAGAAGGGCGACGACGTCTTCTTCCTCACCGGCACCGACGAGCACGGCACCAAGATCGCCCAGGCCGCCGAGGCCCGGGGGCTCACGCCGCGCGAGCACGTCGACGAGATGGCGCCCAAGTTCAAGGACCTGGCGCGGCGCCTCGACGCGACCAACGACTTCTTCATCCGCACCACCGATGCCGAGCACGAGGCCTTCGTGCAGGGCTTCGTCGAGAAGCTCAAGGCCGCCGGCGACATCGAGAAGCGCACCTACGGCGGCCTCTACTGCACGGCCTGCGAGGGCTTCTGGTACGAGCGCGACCTGGCCCCCGACGGCACCTGCCCCGACCACGGCATCAAGCCGACCTGGCTCGAGGAGGAGAACTACTACTTCCTGCTCTCGCGCTACCAGGACCGGCTGGCCGAGTTCTTCCGCGCCAACCCCGGCTGGGTGCGTCCCCAGTCGCGGTACAACGAGGCCCTCTCCTTCATCGAGCAGGGCCTCGAGGACATCTCCATCAGCCGGCGCTCGATCACCTGGGGCGTGCCCGTGCCCTGGGACCCGGAGCAGGTCATCTACGTCTGGGTCGACGCGCTCATCAACTATCTCTCGGCGCTCGAGTACGCGCGGCCCGGCGAGACGCTGCGCGACCGCTGGCCGGGCACGCACCTGCTGGCCAAGGACATCCTCAAGTTCCACGCCGTGATCTGGCCGGCACTGCTGATGAGCGCCGGGTACGAAGTGCCCGCCGGCGAGTTCATCCACGGCTACCTGCTGATGGGCGGCGAGAAGATGAGCAAGACGCGGGGCAACGTGCTCGACCCGTTCGAGGTGATGGACACCTACGGCATCGACGCGCTGCGCTTCTACCTCTTCCGCGAGGTCACCTTCGGTCAGGACGGGGTGATCTCGATGGAGGGCTTTGAGCAGCGCTACACGAACGAGCTCGCCAACGAGCTCGGCAACCTGGTCAGCCGCAGCGCCTCGATGATCGCCAAGTACCGGGGCGGCGAGATCCCGCGGCCGGCGGCCGAGGCCGCCGAGGCGCTCGCCGCCGTCGCCGCCGAGGGCGAGGCGATGGTGGCCGGGGCGGCCGCCCATCTCGACGACGTCGAGATCACGGCCGCCCTCGAGACCGTGTGGGAGTACGTGCGGCGCCTCAACCGGCTGGTAGAAGAAGAGGCGCCGTGGAAGCTGGCGAAGGACGAGGCGCAGGCCGGCCGCCTCGACGCCGTGCTCCACGGCCTGGCGGCCGGCCTGCGCCTCGTCGCCCTCGCCCTGCACCCGGTGATCCCGGGCTCGGCGGCCGAGATCCTGCGCCGCCTCGGGCAGCCGCACGCCGACGCCGACCTGCGCCTCGAGACGGCGGTGTGGGACGCGCTCGTGCCCGCCGCGGTCGAGGTCGCGCCCCCGCTCTTCCCGCGCATCGAGCGCACCGGCTGACGCCGGGGGCGGCGATGGCGACCGCGGGCAACGGCGGGGCCGGCGGCCCCGCAGGGGGCGGCGGGCCGGCTCATGACCTTGGTCGCGACGGCGCGTCCGCCGGCCACTCGGGCGCCGACACCGCCGTCCACGCGCGCGGTCTCATCGACACGCACTGCCACCTCGAGATGCTGCGCCACACCGAGGCGTCGCTCGACGAGGCCTGGGACGCCGGTCTCGAGGCGATCGTCACCATCGGCATCGACCTCGAGACCTCGCGGCAGGCGGTCGAGCTGGCCCGCCGGCACGAGCGCGTCTACGCGACCGTCGGCCTGCACCCGCACGACGCGACGCGCCTCGACGCCGAGCTGCTCGACGAGCTCGCGGCGCTCGCCGGCGAGCCCAAGGTGGTCGCCGTCGGCGAGTGCGGCCTCGACTTCTACCGCGACCTGTCTCCCCGCGACGCGCAGCGCGCCGCGTTCTCGGCGCAGATCGAGCTCGCGCGGCGTGCCGGTCTGCCGCTCGTCGTGCACGTGCGTGAGGCCGGCGACGAGGCGCTCGAGAGCCTCGAGCGCGAAGCCGCCGATCTCACCGTCGTCATGCACTGCTTCAGCCTGCCGGACGCCGTGGAGCTCTGCGCGCGCCGCGGCTACTACTGCTCGTTCGCCGGCAACGTGACGTTCAAGAGCGCCGAGGCGCTGCGCGCGGCGGCCGCGGCGCTGCCCGCCGAGCTGCTGCTGGTCGAGACCGACGCGCCCTACCTCTCCCCGGTGCCGTTCCGCGGCAAGGAGAACCGGCCGGTCCGGGTCGCCTACGCGGCGGCGGCCGTCGCCGCGGCGCGCGGCTGGAGCCCGGCGCACGCCGCCGCCGTCACGACCGCCAACGCGCGGCGCGCGTTCGGGCTGCCGGGCTCATGAGCACGGGACGGCCGCCACGGGGCGCGGGCCGGCCGGGCGGCAGCGGCGCCGGCGACGCGCGCACGGGCAGCGCGGGGGCAGGGGGCGCCGGCGCGGCGCCCGACCGTGCCCGGCCGCGTCCCCTGCGACGGTACGGCCAGAACCACCTCGTCGACCGCAACGTACTGCGGGCCGTGCTCGCGCAGGCGGCCGTCGGCCCCGACGACGTCGTCCTCGAGGTCGGGGCCGCCGACGGCCTGCTCACGCGCCCGCTGCTCGAGAGCGCCCGCCTCGTGCACGCCTACGAGGTCGACCGGCGCTTCGTGCCCAAGCTCGAGGCGCTGGCCGCGGAGCGCGACGGCCTCGAGCTGCACGTCGGCGACGCCGTGCGTGCGCCCCTCGGCGAGCTCGTGCCGCCGCCCACGGCGCTGGTCGCGAACCTCGCCTACAACATCGCCATCCCGCTGATCGTCACTTCGGTGTCGGTGCTGCCGACCGTCGAGCGCTGGGCGGTCATGGTGCAGCGCGAGCTGGCCGACCGCCTCTTCGCGCGGCCCTCGACCAAGCCCTACTCGGCGGTCTCGATCCTCGTCCAGCTCCACTGCGAG
>JAZBOM010000039.1:0-12578 GCA_036351205.1 Thermoleophilia bacterium
CCCGGGCCTCGGCGCATCCGCCCGCGACACACGCTTGCGCGACGCGTCGCGCCGGCGCCCGTCCGAATTTCACCCTAGAGCTTGCCTGTTGCCACCCTAGTGTCCACACCCTACAATCAGGCGCGACGGTCCACTGGGGGGTGGCCGAGGTGGCCAGCGACCTCCCTTAGCGCAGGGCAGGAGGTAAGGCGAGCCCGTGACAGCCGAGTCCGGAGCGATGTCGCGCAGCGAGGCGGTCGCACGGCTGCTCGCCGAGACACGTTCCGCCGCGGCGCGCTGCTACCAGTGCGGCAAGTGCTCCGCCGGCGGCCCGATGGCCGCCGAGATGACGCTCCCGCCGCACGACCTCATGCGCCTCACGGCGCGCGGCCGCTTCGCCGAGGTGCTCGCCGCCGACTCGCTCTGGCTCTGCCTCACCTGTGAGACCTGCAGCGAGCGCTGCCCCACGCGCACCGACCCGGCGGCGATCATCGACGGGCTGCGCGAGGCGGCCGTCCTCGACGGCCGCCGCGACCTGCCGCGCGCCATCGCCGCCTTCCACCGCTCGTTCCTCGACCAGGTGCGCCTCACGGGGCGGCTCTACGAAGCCGGTTTCTTCGTGCAGTACAAGCTGCGCAGCCGGGCCCTGCTCGCCGACATCGGCAACGCCCCGGGCCTCGTGCTCCGCGGCAAGCTGCACCCCCTGCCGCACAGACTGCACGCGATCGGTGAAGTCCGCGCCATCTTCGAACGCTGCGGCGTGACCACCGCCGACCTCGCCGGCGCCGGGCGCACGGCCGGGTCCGGCGACGAGGGCGCGGGGCACGGCGGCTCCCACGGACCAGGGGGTGCCGAATGACCCTCGCCTACTACCCCGGCTGCTCGCTGCAGGGCACCTCACGCGAGTTCGGCGAGAGCTTCCTCGCCGTCGTCGAGGCCCTGCGCATCGAGATGACCGAGATCGACGACTGGAACTGCTGCGGCGCGAGCTCGGCGCACCCCATCAGCCGCGACCTCGGCGTCGCCCTGCCGGCGCGCAACCTGGCGCTCGCCGCCGAGCAGGGCGCCGACGAGCTCGTCGCCCCGTGCGCGGCGTGCTACAGCCGCCTGGCGACCGCCCAGCACCACCTGGCCGCCGACGCCGACATGGCGGCACGCATGCCCGACATCCTCGGGCGCCCGCTGCCGCCCGCCCTGCGCATCCACAACGTCGTCGACCTGCTCGCCCTGCACGCGCCGCGCATCGAAGAGCTCGTCGCGGCGCGCGTCGACCCGCCGCTGCTCGCCGGCCTCAAGGTCGCCGCGTACTACGGCTGCCTGCTGGTACGCCCCAACGAGGTCACCGGCTTCGACGACGCCGAGCAGCCGACCACGATGGAGACCGTCATCGGCGCCGCCGGCGCCACGCCGGTCGCCTGGAACATGGCCGTCGAGTGCTGCGGCGGCGCCTTCTCGATCTCACGTACCCAGTCGGTCGTGCGCCTCGGGCGCCGCATCGTCGCCGACGCGCGCGCGCACGGGGCGCAGGCGATCGCCGTCGCCTGCCCGCTCTGCCACACCAACCTCGACCTGCGGCAGGCGGCGATGACCGGTCGCGGCGAGGAGCCGATCCCGGCGCTCTACATCACCGAGCTCGTCGGGCTGGCCGTCGGCCTCTCCCCCGCCGAGCTCGGCATCAAGCGGCACTTCGTCGACGCCGCCCCGCTCCTCGCCGGGCTCGTCGCCGAGGCCGAGGCCAAGACCGCCGCCGCGGCGGCACCCGCGCAGGGGAGCGACTGATGGCCCGCGTCGGCGTCTTCGTCTGTCACTGCGGCGAGAACATCGGCCGCACCGTCGACTGCGCCGCCGTGGCCGAGGCGCTCGCCGACCACCCCGGGGTCGCCCACGCCGAGGACTACAAGTACATGTGCTCCGACCCCGGCCAGGCGCTCATCAAGCGCGCCGTCATCGACAAGCGGCTCACCGGGGTCGTCGTCGCCGCCTGCTCGCCGCACATGCACGAGAAGACCTTCCGCCGCGCGGTCTCGCAGGCCGGCCTCAACCCCTTCCTCTGCGAGATGGCCAACATCCGCGAGCACTGCTCGTGGATCCACGAGGACCGCGACGACGCCACGGCGAAGGCGATCGACACGGCGCGCACGATCGCCGAGAAGGTCAAGCACAACCGCCCGCTCGAGACCATCCACATCCCGGTGACCAAGCGCGCCCTGGTCATCGGCGGCGGCATCGCCGGCATCCAGGCGGCGCTCGACATCGCCGACGGCGGCCACGAGGTCGTGCTGGTCGAGAAGGACGCCTCGATCGGCGGCCACATGGCGCAGCTCTCCGAGACCTTCCCCACCCTCGACTGCTCGCAGTGCATCCTCACCCCGCGCATGGTCGAGGCCTACCAGCACCCCAACATCAAGCTCATGACCTGGAGCGAGGTCGACAGCGTCGACGGCTACATCGGCAACTTCAAGGTCACGGTGCGCAAGAAGGCGCGCAGCGTCGACGCCGATGTCTGCAACGGGTGCGGCGACTGCATGGCGGCGTGCCCCAACCGGCGCACCCCGAGCGAGTTCGACGCCGGCCTCGGCACGCGCTCGGCGATCTACGTCCCCTTCCCCCAGGCGGTGCCCAACACGCCGGTCATCGACCGCGCCAACTGCGGCCGCTTCAAGGCCATCGCCAAGGGCATCAAGAAGGAGGTCTGCGGCAAGTGCGCCGCGGCCTGCCTCAAGGGCGCCATCGACTTCCACCAGCAGGACGAGCTGGTCACCGAGGAGGTCGGCGCCATCGTCGTCGCCACCGGCTACCAGCTCTACTCGGTCGGCCGCGACCAGCCCGAGGGGCTCAAGGGGTACGGCGAGTACGGTTACGGCGAGGTACCCGACGTGATCGACGGCCTGCAGTTCGAGCGCCTCGCCTCGGCCTCGGGGCCCACGGCCGGCGAGATCCGCCGGCCCTCCGACGGCAAGGCGCCGCGGACGGTCGTCTTCGTGCATTGCGTCGGCTCGCGCGACCCCGAGAAGGGCATGAGCTACTGCAGCAAGATCTGCTGCATGTACAACGCCAAGCACGCGATGCTCTACCGTCACAAGGTGCACGACGGGCGCGCCGTGCTCTTCTACATGGACGTGCGCGCCGCGGGCAAGGGCTACGACGAGTTCACGCGGCGCGCCGTCGAGCAGGACGGCGCCGAGTACCTGCGCGGGCGCGTGTCGCGCATCTACCGCGACGGCGACGTCGTCAAGGTGGTCGGTTACGACACCCTCGCCGGCGAGCAGGTCACGATCGACGCCGACATGGTCGTGCTCGCCACGGCGATGCGCCCGCAGCCCGGCATCAAGGAGCTCGCCCAGACGCTCTCCGTGAGCTACGACGAGCACGGCTTCATCAACGAGGCCCACCCCAAGCTGCGCCCGGTCGAGACCAACACCGCCGGGGTCTTCGTCGCCGGCGCCTGCCAGGCGCCGCGCGACATCCCCGACTCGGTGGCCATGGCGAGCGCGACGGCCGCCAAGGTGCTCGCGCTCTTCAGCATGGCCGAGCTCGAGCGCGAGCCGGCGGTGGCGGCCGTCAACGAGAGCACCTGCATCGGCTGCCTCACCTGCGAGCGGGTGTGCCCGTACGGCGCCGTCGAGGCCAAGGAGATCACGGACCGCGACGGCAACGTGGTGCGCGTGGTCGCCAGCATCAACCCCGGCGTCTGCCAGGGCTGCGGCACCTGCCAGGCGGTGTGCCTGAGCAAGAGCATCGAGCTCGCCACCTTCACCGACGAGCAGATCCACTCCGAGATCGAGGCCCTGGCCTTCTGGCCGTGACCATGAGACGGACGGTGCGATGAGCCACGACGGGAACGGCGACGGCCAGAGCGGCTTCGAGCCGCGCATCACCGCCTTCGTCTGCAACTGGTGCACCTACACCGGCGCCGACCTCGCCGGCACCAGCCGCCTGCACATGGCGAGCAACGTGCGCATCATCCGCCTGCCCTGCACGGGGCGCATCGACCCGCTCTTCATCGTCAAGGCCTTCGAGCGCGGCGCCGACGGCGTCATCGTCAGCGGCTGCCACCCCGCCGACTGCCACTACACGGCGGGCAACTACCACGCCCGGCGGCGCTTCGCCCTCTTCCGCGAGCTGGCCTCCTTCATCGGCATCGACCCCGGGCGCATGACGTTCTCCTGGGTCTCGGCGAGCGAGGGCGCGAAGTGGCGCGACGTGGTCGACGACACCGTCGCCCGGGTGCGCGCCCTCGGCCCCTTCGACGCCTACCGGCAGCTGGTCGACCGGCCTGCGGGCACGGGTGAGTCGTACGCCTCGATCGAGGGTCTCTTCGAGGAGGCGGCGCGATGACCGAGCCGCACGACGCGACGACCGAAGCGCAGGAAGCGATGCCCGAAGCGCGGGACGCGACGACCGAGGCGCAGGACGCGACGACCGCAGCGACGCCGACCCGGGCGGCCGCGGAGAGGTACCCGGAGACCGGGGCGCGCGACGAGACCGGCGACCTCCGCGGCGTCGCGCGTGAGCTCCTCGCCAAGGCGAAGGTCGACGTCGTCATCGGCTGGGAGGACGGCCGCCGCGGCGCCCGCCCGGTGTTCATCACCGAGGCCGACGACGCCGGGCGCCTCATCTTCGACACGCGCTGCGTGCACGACCTCGTCAGCTACTTGAACCCGCGGCGCACGCAGGTCGCTGCGCTGGGGCGCGTCGCCGTCGTGGTCAAAGGCTGCGACGCCAAGGCCGTCGCCGGGCTCTTGCGCGAGGGCCAGGTCAAACGCGACGACGTCGTGCTCATCGGCGTGCGCTGCGGCGGCGTGCTCGAGGTCGCCGACCTCCCCGAGGCCGTCGCGCTGACCGCCGACAACGTCTCGCCGCGCTGCTTCCGCTGCGACAATCGCGAACCCGGCCTGGTCGACTACCTGGTGGGCGACCCCCAGGACGAGCCGCCGCGCCCGCCGGCCACCGTCGACGAGCGGGTCGCCGCCCTCGACGCCCTCCCGGTCGAGGAGCGCTGGGAGTTCTGGACCGGGCAGTTCTCGAGCTGCGTCCGCTGCTACGCCTGCCGCCAGGTCTGCCCGCTGTGCGTCTGCGAGCGCTGTGTCGCCGACAAGAGCGTGCCGCAGTGGATCGAGACCGCCTCGCACCCGCGCGGCAACCTGTCGTGGAACCTCACCCGCGCCCTGCACCTGGCCGGGCGCTGCATCGAGTGCGGCGAGTGCGAGCGCGTGTGCCCGGCCGGGCTCCCCCTCACCCTGCTCAACCGCAAGCTCGCCCAGGTGCTGCGCGAGCGCTTCGCCTACGTCGCCACCGACGACCCCGAGGTGCCGGCGCCCGTGGGCGACTACCGCCTCGACGACGCCGAGGAGTTCATCAGATGAGCGCCGCGCCCGTAGCCGAGATCCTGTTCCTCGCCGAGGGCGAGCTCGCCGGCCTCGTCGCCGACCTGGCGACGGCGGCGGTCGAGGTCATCGGGCCGGCCGCGATCGAGCCGGCGTCGCCGGCGGCCGCCGCGGCCGACGCCCTCCACGGGCACCCGGCGCGCGAGTACCGCGCCCTCGCGCCGGGCGTCGCCCCGCTGCTCGGGCCCGGCCTGCCGCGGCTCTCGCTCAAGGGCTTCTTCCTGCCCCAGACCGAGGCGCTCTTCGCCTGGCGCCAGCACGGGACCGAGATCGAGATCGAGCGCGGGGAGGCCTCCGCGCGGCGGCGCGTCGCGCTCGGCGTCAAGCCCTGCGACGCCGCGGCGCTCGAGATCGTCGACCACGTCATGAACTGGGACTACGCCGACGAGCCGTGGAACGAGCGCCGCGCGGCGACGACGGTCTTCACGCTCGCCTGCCCCGTCGAGGACGGCTCGTGCTTCTGCACCGCCGTCGGGCTCGCGCCCGACGGCACCCGCGGCGCCGACGGCCTGTTCACCCCCGTCGAAGGCGGCTGGCTCGTCGAGTCCTCGACCGAGAAGGGCGCCGCCTTCGTCGCCGAGCACGCGGCGCGCTTCAGCCCGGCCGCGCCGGCGCTCGTCGACGCAGGCGCCGAGGCCCGCCGGGCCGCCAACGAGCGCGTCGCCGGCCACCTCGAGATCGACGCCGAGTCGGTGCGCGAGTGGATCGCCGCCCACTTCGACGACCCGCTGCTGGCCGGCCTCGGCGTGCGCTGCCACGGCTGCGGCACCTGCGCCTCGGTCTGCCCCACCTGCCACTGCTTCGACATCGTCGACGAGACCGACGGGGTCGGCAAGGGCACGCGGCGGCGCTCGTGGGACACCTGCCAGACCGGCAAGTTCACCCTGCACGCCTCGGGCCACAACCCGCGCCACGACCAGAACGCCCGCTTCCGCCAGCGCCTCAACCACAAGTTCTCGATCTACCCGCTGCGCTTCGGCGAGGTCCTCTGCACCGGCTGCGGGCGCTGCTCGCGCGAGTGCCACGCCGGCCAGGACCTGGTCGAGATGCTGGCCGCGATCGACGTCGCCGCCCGGCGGCCCGCAGCGGTGGGCGCCGAGGCCGAGGGCGGAGGCCCCGCATGAGCACCGTCGCCCCGCAGCACGAGGCGCGCCCGGCGCCGACGATCTACGAGCCCAGCCTCATGACGGTGGTCGACCTGGTCGACGAGACCGTCGACACGCGCACCCTGAAGCTCGAGTTCAAGGACGACGCCCTGCGCGAGAGCTTCGCCTTCCACGCCGGGCAGTTCGGCGAGTACTCGGCCTTCGGCGCCGGCGAGTGCACCTTCTGCATCGCCAGCCCGCCGACCCGCGCCGGCGCCCTCGAGTGCACCTTCAAGACGGTCGGCAAGGTCACGGAGGCGCTGCGCGAGCTCAACGTCGGCGACACGATGGGCTTCCGCGGCCCCTACGGCAACTGGTTCCCGGTGGACGACTGGGCCGGCAAGAACGTGCTCTTCGTCGCCGGCGGCATCGGCCTCGCCCCGGTGCGCTGCGTCATCTGGAACGTCCTCGACCGCCGCGACGAGTTCGGTGATGTGACCATCGTCTACGGCGCGCGCAGCGTCGACGACCTCGTCTACAAGCGCGAGCTCGAGGAGTGGGCCGGGCGCGCCGACGTGAACATGGTGACGACGGTCGACCCGGGCGGCGAGACCCCCGGCTGGGACGGTCGCGTCGGCTTCGTGCCGACCGTCCTCGGCGAGGTCGCGCCCTCCGCCAAGGACGCCGTCGCCGTCGTCTGCGGACCGCCCATCATGATCAAGTTCAGCTTCCCCGTGCTCGCCGACCTCGGGTTCGCCGACGACGACGTCTTCACCACCCTCGAGATGCGCATGAAGTGCGGCGTGGGCAAGTGCGGGCGCTGCAACATCGGGCCGTACTACGTGTGCAAGGACGGCCCGGTCTTCAGCGCCACCCAGCTCAAGACCCTGCCGCCCGAGTACTGAGAGGGAGGCTCGCGGTGCCGCGCAGGAGCCTCCCCCAGGGTCCGTGGCAGACGCCGGAGCCTGCGGCACCGACGGTCAGCTACGTCGACCCGTACCGCGACCGCAACGGCTTCGGGCGCAACACCTCCGAAGAGCGCCGCATGCTGCGCATCATCAACCAGCGCATCGCCGCCAAGCCGACCCTCGAGGACGTCATGGACTTCCTCTTCCTCGAGGCGCCGACCCTGATCCCCTGCGACCGCATGAGCCTCGCCTTCATCGAGGAGGACGGGCGGCGCATCGTCGCTCACCAGGTGCGCACCAAGTACGACCAGCTGCAGCTCACCCCGGGCTACACCGAGGACCTCCACAACAGCTCGCTCGCGGCGGTGCTCGAGACCGGCACGCCGCGCATCATCGGGGATCTCGCCACGTACGCGGCCGAGCACCCCCAGAGCCGCTCGACCGAGCGCCTGCTGCGCGAGGGCGTGCGCTCGAGCCTCACCTGCCCGCTGGTCGTCGAGGGCCGCGTGCTCGGCTTCATGTTCCGCAACACGCTCGAGCCGAACGCCTACACGCGGCGGCACGTCGAGCTGCAGATGTCGATCAGCGAGCGCCTCAGCCAGGCGGTCGAGAAGGCCTGGCGCATCGAGCAGCTCGAGGAGGTCAACCGCGCCTACCTCGAGATGCTCGGCTTCGTGAGCCACGAGCTCAAGAGCCCGGTCGCCTCGATGGTCACCGACGCCCAGCTGCTCGCCGGCGGCTACCTCGGCGAGCTCTCCTCGACCCAGAAGCTCAAGCTCGAGCGCCTGATCCACAAGGGCGAGTACCTGCTCGAGCTCGTGCGCGAGTACCTCGACCTCGCCCGCGTCGAGGGCCAGGAGCTGCACGCCGAGTTCAGGCCCAACGTGCGCCTCGAGGACGACGTGATCGCGCCCAGCATCGAGCTCGTGAAGCCGCAGTTCGACCAGCGCGACATGACCGTCGAGATCGACAGCTCGCACACCCCGCGGGCGATGGCCGACTGCGACCCCACGCTCCTCCGCATCGTGTTCGTCAACCTGCTGACCAACGCCGCCCGGTACGGGCGCGAGGGGGGCCGCGTCGTCGTCCGCATCGCCGCCGAGCGCACGCGGGTCACGGTGCGCGTGTGGAACGAGGGGCGCGGGTTCACCGCCGCCGACAAGGCCAAGCTCTTCCGCCGCTTCTCGCGCATCAAGCGCGAGGGCGACCCGCGCCGGGGGAGCGGCCTCGGGCTGTACAACTCGTGGCGCATCATCCAGCTGCACCACGGGCGGATCCGCGCGAATTCTGCCCCCGGCGAGTGGGCCGAGTTCACCGTCGAGCTGCCGCAGCCGCTGCCGCCGAAGGAGGCGCCGGCCGGCGCGGCGCGGACAGCGGGCACGGTACGGCCGGCCGGGGAGCGCCCGGCGGCCGGCCTCACGGCGGCGCCGATCCCCGGCGAGCCGCCGGCGGCGCCCGCGACCCCGGGCAACGGCGCCGGCCCCGCCGCCTGACGCCGTCCGGCGCCGCCGCAACGTCCTCGCGCACCGCCGCGCGATCGGCCTCCCGGCACGCCTCGGCGGACGGGCGCCCCAGGCCCGTATCCATTACACTCTCCAAGGGTAGGAAACCTGCGGCCGGGCACGGCGACGCGCCCCCGCCCGGCCTCATTTCGTCCGGAGTCAGGAGCCCATGGCCGCCGAGCGCGCGACGGACCCGACCATCCGCTACGTCGACCCGTTCCGGGACCGGCGTGCGCTGCGGCCCATCTCGGCCGAGGAGCGCACGCTCCTGCGCACCGTCAACCAGAAGATCGCCGCCCGGCCCTCCCTGCGGGCGATCGTCGACTACCTCTTCGAGCACACCCAGGAGCTGATCCCCTGCGACCGCATCGGCCTCGCCTTCATCGACGAGGCCGGTCAGCGCGTCTCCTCCTACTACAACCGCGCCTCGTACGAGCCGCTCTACATCGACAAGGACTACTCGGAGGACCTCCACGACAGCTCGCTCGCCGCGGTGCTCGAGACCGGCTTGCCGCGCATCATCGGCGACCTCGAGAAGTACCTCGCCGAGCACCCCCGCAGCCGCTCCACGAAGATCCTGCTCAAGGAGGGCGTGCGCTCCAACCTCACCTGCCCGCTGAGCGTCGAGGGGCGCGTCGTCGGCTTCATCTTCCGCAGCTCGCGCGAGCGCGACACCTACCACTCGCAGCACATCGAGCTGCAGATGGCGATCACCGAGCGCCTCAGCCAGGCGGTCGAGAAGGCCTGGCGCATCGAGCAGCTCGAGGCGGCCAACCACGCCTACATGCAGATGCTCGGGTTCGTGAGCCACGAGCTCAAGAGCCCGGTCGCCTCCATCGTCACCGACGTGCAGCTGCTGGCCGGCGGCTACCTGGGCGAGCTCGAGCCGGCGCAGAAGGCCAAGCTCGAGGGCGTCGTCCACAAGGGCGAGTACCTTCTCGGCCTCGTGCGCGAGTACCTCGACCTGGCCCACGTCGAGGGCACCGATCTCAAGGCCCAGCTCCAGCCCGGCGTCGACGTGCGCGCCAAGGTCGTCGACGAGGCGCTCGACATCGTGCGCCCGCAGCTCGAGGCCAAGAAGATGCGGCTCGTGACCGACCTGCCCGACGAGCCGCCCCTCGTCTGCTGCGACCCCACGCTGCTGCGCATCGTCCTCCTCAACCTTCTCGACAACGCCGTGAAGTACGGGCGCGAGGGCGGCGAGGTCCGCCTCACCCTCGAGGTCGCGTCCTCGCGCCACGTGAAGCCGAAGGCGCTGCGCTTCTCGGTGCGCAACGAGGGGCCCGGCTTCTCCCAGACCGACCGCAACCGCCTCTTCCGCCGCTTCTCGCGGCTCGACGACCCCGAGCTGAAGGGCGAGAAGGGCACCGGCGTCGGCCTCTACAGCGCCTGGCGCATCGTGCAGCTCCACCGCGGGCACATCAGCGCCGACTCGGAGAAGGGAGAGTGGGCCCAGTTCTGCGTCGAGATCCCGGCGACGCTCGAGTGCCCCCTCCCTCAAGCGACCAGTACTGGAGACACCCCATGACCGTCACACAGACCGGCAGCTTCATCGACGAGACCCGTATCGACGAGGCGCTGGGCGCCGCGGCGAGCAAGGACGCGGGCCGCGTGCGCGAGGTGCTCGCCAAGGCGCGCGAGCTCGAGGGCCTCGAGATGGAGGACGTCGCCGTGCTCTCGTCGGTCAGCGACCCGGAGCTGCTCGGTGAGCTCTTCGCCACGGCGCGCGACGTCAAGGACGCGATCTACGGCGCGCGCCTCGTCCTCTTCGCCCCTCTCTACGTCTCGAACCTGTGCACCAACGACTGCCTCTACTGCGCCTTCCGCGTGCGCAACAAGGAGCTCAAGCGCCGGGCCCTGACGCAGGAGGAGATCCGCCGCGAGGTCGAGATCCTCGTCGACCAGGGCCACAAGCGCGTGCTGCTCGTGGCCGGCGAGTCGTACCCGAAGCAGGGCTTCCAGTACGTGCTCGATTCGGTGGCGACGATCTACGACGTCAAGCGCGGCAACGGCGAGATCCGCCGCATCAACGTCAACGTCGCACCGCTCAGCGTCGACGAGTTCCGCGCCCTCAAGGCGACCGGCATCGGCACCTACCAGCTCTTCCAGGAGACCTACCACCGCGAGACCTACGCCGCGGTGCACGTCGGCGGCAAGAAGCGCGACTACGACTGGCGCGTCACCGCCATGCACCGCGCCATGGAGGCGGGCATCGACGACGTCGGCATCGGCGTCCTCTTCGGGCTCTTCGACTGGCGCTTCGAGGTCCTCGCCCTCATGCAGCACATCCGCGAGCTCGAGCGCGTCTACGGGGTCGGGCCGCACACGATCAGCATGCCGCGGCTCGAGCCGGCCATCGGCAGCGACATGGCCTGCGAGCCGCCCTTCCCGGTCGACGACGTCGACTTCCGCAAGCTCGTCGCGATCCTGCGGCTCGCCGTCCCGTACACCGGCATGATCATGAGCACCCGCGAGACGCCGAACATCCGCCGCGAGACCTTCGCCCTCGGCGTCAGCCAGATCTCGGCCGGCAGCCGCACCAACCCCGGCGGCTACGTCGAGGACGAGCAGTTCGACGAGGCGCAGTTCCAGCTCGGCGACCACCGCGCGCTCGACGAGGTCATCCGCGACGTCGCCGAGCTCGGGTACATCCCGTCCTTCTGCACCGCCTGCTACCGCCTCGGCCGCACGGGCATGGACTTCATGGACCTCGCCAAGCCCGGCGACATCAAGCACCACTGCGACCCGAACGCGCTCTCGACCTTCCTCGAGTACCTGCTCGACTACGGCAGCGAGGAGACGCGCGCCGTCGGCGAGCCGCTCATCGCGCGCACGACGGCGGAGATGGACGACGTCCGCCGGGCCCACACCGAGAAGATGCTGGCGCAGGTGCGCGCCGGCAAGCGCGACGTGCTGTGCTGACGGGTACACTTCGCCGGCGGACGACCGTCACAGCGGGCGTCGCGACACGCCGGGCCCGGCCACGACCCGCGCGAGACATCGCGCCGACACGACGAGGAGCGACATGAGCGACGAGCACATCATCATCGGCATCCACGTGAGCGACCGGCTCAAGAACGCCGTCGAGGTGCAGAAGGTCTTCACCGAGTTCGGCTGCAACATCAAGACGCGCATCGGCCTGCACGACGTGGACGCGAACGTGTGCTCGCCGAGCGGCGTCGTGCTCATCGAGTTCTACGGCACGCCCGCCGAGGCCGAAGCGATGGCGGCCAAGGTCGGCGCCGTCGAGGGCGTCGACGTCCAGACGATGGTGTTCGGCCACTGACGAGGCGAGCGGGACGAAGACGAGGCGAGCGGGACACGGACGAGGCGTCCGCGCCGCCCGCCGCCACGACCGGCGGCGCGCGCCGGCGCGCCACCCCGGCCCCAGGAGTGAGATGAGCAGCGACGACAGCCGCATCGAGCGCGACCTCCTCGGCGAAGCGCCGGTCCCGTCCGGCGCGCTCTGGGGCGTGCACACGTTGAGGGCGCGCGAGAACTTCGCCCTCGCCGGCCACCCCGTGCACGCCGAACTGGTGCACGCCTTCGGCACCGTCAAGCTCGCCTGCGCGCGCACCAACCGACAGCTCGGCGCCTGGGCCGGCGACGAGGCCAAGGCCGAGGCCGTCGAGCGCGCCTGCCGCGAGATGGCCGACGGCCTGCTCGACGAGCACGTGATCGTCGACGCGCTGCAGGGCGGCGCCGGCACGAGCACCA
>JAZBOM010000040.1:0-5922 GCA_036351205.1 Thermoleophilia bacterium
GAGAGCGCGCGGTGCAGGAGGCGCACCCAGCGCGGGATCGGCTGGCGCGTGACGGCCGGGTCGGCCGACTCGGCGTGCGGCGCGCCCCCGACTCCGCCCGACGTGACGCCGCCTTCGTCCCCGGAGGCCGTGCCGTCCGCTACGGACGCCGCACCGCCCCCGCCCGCCGGTGTCGCGCCACCCGCTGCGGGCGTCGCGCCGCCCCCGGCCCCGTCGGCGCGCACGAGGAAGGCGACGTGCCACGGGTCGACGCGCTCTCCCGGTGCGAAGGGGCCGCTCGGGCTGCGTTCGAGCGCGGCGATGAACTCGCCGAGCTCGGTCACGATCAGGTGCTGCGAGATGCGCTCATGGTCGAGCCCGAACCGCGGACCGAAGTACTGCTCGTCGCAGAAGTGGCTGAAGGGTCCGTGCCCGACGTCGTGCAACAGCCCGGCGAGGCGGAGAGTCTCCTCGACCACGGGCAGGGACGGCGTGCCGGGCTCGACCTCGGCCAGCGTCGGGTAGACGTGGCGCGCGAGCTCGCCGGCCAGGTGCATCGTCCCCAGGCTGTGCACGAAGCGGCTGTGCTCGGCCGCGGGGAAGACCCACCACGAACTCTGCAGCTGGTGGATGCGCTTCAGGCGCTGCATCCACGGGCTGTCGATCACGTCGGCCTCGGCGATCTCGCCCTGACGCGACAGCGTGATGCGCAGGTAGCCGTAGAGCGGGTCGGCGATCAGATGGACGTCGTCGTAGGGGAGCTTCATCGCCCCAACGCTATCGCCTGACCGGGGCGGCGACAAGGTGCGGCCGTGCCTGCGCCTACCGCGCGGCCAGCTCCTCGTAGGCGCGCTCGTGGGCGCCGAGGAAGGCGTCGCGGCCGAACCGCTCCTCGACCGCCCGGCGGCACTCCGCCGGGTCGATCTCATCGATCCGCTCGGCCGCGGCGACCATCTCGTCGACCGTGTCGACCACGAAGCCGGTCCGCCCGTGCTCGACGACCTCGGGCACGGAGCCGAGTCTGAAGGCGATCACCGGCGTGCCGCAGGCGAGCGACTCGATCATCACGAGACCGAAGGGCTCCGGCCACTGGATCGGGAACAGCGTGCAGCGCGCCCGCCGGTAGAGCTCGACCTTGGTCTCGTGGTCGACCTCTCCGCGGAAGTGGATGGATTCGGTGAGGTACGGCTCGACCTCGCGCGCGAAGTACTCGCGCTCAAGGCCCTCGTTCACCTTGCCGGCCATGATCAGCCTGACCCCGAGCCGGTGCGCGACCTCGATGGCCGTGGTCGCGCCCTTCTCCGCGTTCATGCGGCCGACGAAGAGGAAGTAGTCGTCCTTCTCGGCGCAGAACGGCTGGTGCTCGACGTCGATCGCGTTCGGGATGGTGCCGACGAAGCGCAGGTCGGGGAAGCCCAGGCGCTGGTACTCGGAGATGGCGATGAAGGCGAGGTCGTGGCGCAGGCTGCTCAGCATGTCTTGGGTCGCCTGGTCCGCGGGACCGTGCAGCGTCGCGACGACCGGGGTGCCGGTGAGCCGGTGGACGAGGGCGCCCATCACCCGGCTGTCCACGCCGTCGTGGTCGTGGATGACGTCGAACTCGCGCGCCAGCGAGTAGGCCTCGAGGCTCTGCGCCACCTCGAGGTGCACCCCATGCTCGATCTGCTCGAAGGGGGCGCGCTCGAAGAAGGACGACAGGCGCGCCCCGGTCGCGGAGTCTCCGCTCGCGAACAGCGTCACCTCGTGGCCCCGTTCGACGAGGCCCTCGGTGAGCAGTGATACGACGAACTCGATGCCGCCGTAGCGCCGCGGCGGCAGGGGGAACCACGGCGGCGCGATCATCCCGATCCTCATGGCGGCGATTGTACCCGGGGGCCGCATCGCGAACCGCGCCGGGGCGGACGGGGCCGGGCGGCGGGACGAGGACGCCGTGGTAGTCTGGCGCCGTGATCGACCTGCACACCCACACCACCTACTCGGACGGCACCTCCACGCCGAGAGAACTCGTGGCCCAAGCCGCGGCCATCGGCCTGCGCGCCGTCGCGATCACCGACCACGACACCGTCGACGGGGTCGAGGAGGCGCTCGAGGCGGGGCGGCAGCTGGGGATCGAGGTGGTGCCGGGAGTCGAGATCAACCTCGAGCATCAGCAGGTCACGATGGACCTGCTCGGCTACTTCCTCGCCGGCTGCCCGACGGCCGAGCTCCGCGCCCAACTCGCCGAGCTGCGCGCGTACCGCGACGAGCGCAACGCGCGCATCCTCGAGCGCCTCGCCGAGCTCGGCTACCCGATCGACCCCGAGGAGCTCGCCGCCGTCGGCGAGCACGGGGCCATCGGGCGCCCCCACATCGCCGAGGCGATGCGCCGGCGAGGCTACGCGACGTCGATCGCCGAGGCCTTCGAGCGTTTCCTGCGCCGCGGCGCGCCGGCCTGGGTCGACCGCCGGCGCCTCTCGCTGTCGCAGGCCGTGCAGTCGCTGCGCGTCTCGGGCGGGCTCCCGGTGATCGCCCACCCCGGCATCATCCGCACCGACGAAGCCGGGCTGGCGGCCATCGCCCGCGAGGCGGCGAGGGCCGGGGTCGTCGGTCTCGAGTGCTACTACCCGGCGCACGACCGCGCGACCGTCGCCCGCGTCCTCGGCCTCTGCGAGCGCCTCGCCCTCGTGCCGACCGGGGGCTCCGACTTCCACGGCGCGGTGAAACCGCAGAACGACCTCGGCATCGGCGCGTTCGGTGAGCCGGTCCCCGACGAGGTCCTCGACGACCTGCGCTGTCTCGCCGAGACCGTCGGCCCCGCGCGCGTCCACTGAGTCGAGCGGCGCCCGGCCGGCGTTTGTCCTGTATCCCCCCGGGGGGTATATTGGCGCCATGGAGGAGTACGGGGCCTCACCCGAAGCAACGAAGCTCGTCAACCGCCTGCGTCGCGTCGAGGGTCAGGCGCGCGGCCTGCAGCGCATGATCGAAGACGGTCGGCCGTGCGAAGAGGTCTTCACCCAGCTCGCCGCCACCAAGGCCGCCCTCGACCGCGTCGGCATGCTCCTCATCTCGCTCAAGATGCGCGAGTGCCTGGTCGACGAGGACGACGGCGAAGAGGCGACGCGCGAAGGCGTCGAGCGCGCCCTCGACGCGTTCCTCAAGTACACGCGCTGCGTGAAATAGGCGCGGTCGCGTCGATGGCCGACAAGTTCGATCCCGCGCACGCCGGCAAGCTCGAGAACCCCGAGCGCCTCGTCGAGCTCCCCCCCGCCAACATCGTCCGGCTCCTCGCGCTGCGCGGCCACGAGACCATCGTCGACTACGGCGCCGGCACGGGGCTGTTCACGGTGCCCGTCGCCGCCGCCCTGACCGGCGGGCGCATGCTCGCCGTCGACGAGCACCCGGCGCTGCTCGCTTATCTCGAGGAGAAGGTCACGACGGCCGGTCTCCCCGAGGGCCGGGTCGTGCCCGTCCCGACGACCGACAACTCGGTGCCGCTGCCCGACGGCGGCGCCGACCGCGTGCTCATGATCAACGTCCTCCACCACATCCACGACGACCCCGCCGCCATGGCCGAGGTGCGGCGTCTGCTCGGCCCCGGCGGCCGCCTCGTCGTCATCGACTTCGCCCAGATGGACCGCCCCGTCGGACCGCCCAACGACCACATCCTGTCACTCGAGCAGGTGCGCGCCGCGGTCGACGAACTCGGTCTGCGCGAGCTCTCCGTGCACCTGCCCGGCGACGTCGGCCGGTACCAGGTCGCCGTCGTCGCCGAGCTGCCCCGCGACGCGCGGGTCGCCGGCGATGGTACCGGCGGCGACGCGGAGGCGGCTTCGCCGCCCGCGATCGCCGGCGCCGGTCGCGACGCGGCCGCCGGCGCCTGACCGCCGGCGTGGCCGCCTCCTCAACCTCGGACCGCCCGGCCCTCGTCTCTCACGTCCGCACCGCCCACGGCCCCGAGCTCCCGGCGGCCGTCGAGCGGCTGGTCGCACCGTTCGGCGGCTGGGCCGCGATCGTCGCCGCCAACGAGCGCGTCGCCGTCAAGATCAACCTGCTCCGCGGCGCGCCTCCCGAGCGCGCCGTCTCCACACACCCGGAGACCCTGCGCGCAGTGCTTCGGGCTTTGAAGGCCGCCGGCGCCGAGCCGTTCGTCGCCGACAGCCCCGGCGGTCTCAACGGCCCCGCCAAGGTCGCGCGCGCCTACCGCATCGCCGGCATCTCCCAGATGTGTGCCGAGGAGGGCGTGCAGGTCGTCGACATCGAGGACCAGCCCGTCCTCGTCGAGGCGCCGCAGGGGCGGCTCTTCCGTCACTTCCGTATCGGCCGGCCCTTCCTGCGCGCCGACGCCATCGTCCAGGTCGGCCCCCTCAAGACCCACCAGCTGATGCGCCTCACGGGGGCGGTCAAGCTGACCTACGGCTGCATCCCCGGCCTCGAGAAGGCGCAGCTCCACGTGCGCGCCCAGCGCCGCGACGACTTCGCCGACATGCTCCTCGACCTGCACCTCGCGCTGCGGCCGCGGTTCACGGTGATCGACGGGATCATCGCCATGGAGGGACAAGGCCCCGGTGGCGGGCGCCCGCGCGAGCTCGGCTCGCTCTTCGCCGCCCGCGACGCCCTGGCACTCGACGCGGCGCTCGCCGACCGCACGGCGCACGCGAGGCGCGACGTCTACACCCTCGCCGCCGGCGAACGCCGCGGCCTCATCGACCTCGACGACGCCTACCGGCTCGCCGGCGACCCCGTCGAGACGGTGGCCGACTTCGCCCACGCGCGGCGCGACATCCAGGAGCTGCTGCCGCCGTCGCTGCACCGCCTCGGCCGTCGCCTGGTCACGGCGCGGCCGCGCCTCGTCGACGCCGATGCCTGCATCGAGTGCGGCGAGTGCGCCGGGATCTGCGGCGTGACGGCGATCGCGCTCGAGCCGCTCCCGGAGTTCGACGACGGCCGCTGCGTGCGCTGCTACGCCTGCACCGAGGTCTGCCCGACCGGTGCGATCGACGCCGTCGAGCCGTGGCTGGCGCGCCGCGTCTTCGGCGGGCGCGCCGGCGCGAGCTGAGCGCGGCCGCCGCCGCGATACCGCATCGCCCCGGCCGCACGGCGCCTGACCGAAGCGACCTCGGGCCGCCCGGTGACCCGGCGCCCTCAGTCCCCCGCGGCGGGTTCGGACACGATGGTCTCGACGTGGAAGACGACGATCTCCGGGCGGCAGAAGGCGCGGAACGGCAGCATGCTGGTGCCCACCCCGCGCGTGACGTACAGCGAGCGACCCTCAGGCTCGTAGGCGCCCTCGGCGAAGCGCGCCGAGAGGTCGCTGAGCTGGAGCCTGCGACCGGGGAGGGGCAGGCAGATCTGCCCGCCGTGGGTATCCCCGGCGAGGGTGAGGGCGAAGTCGCCGGGGGCCGTCTCGAGCACGACGTCGGCCTGGTGGGAGAGCAGCAGGCGGAGGATGCCCGGTCGCCGGTCGAGACCCTCGACGACGCGGGGCAGGTCGGTGTGACCGCCGCTCGCGTCGTCGACACCGCAGATCTGGATGACCCCGGCGCCGCGGGTCGCGACGGCGCACTCGTTCGTCAGCACCCGAACGCCGCAGGCCTCGAGATCGGAGGGGTCGGTCGCGCGCACGAAGGGCGCCTTGCTGTCCCCGCGGTCGTGGTTGCCGAGGACGGCGTAGACCCCGAGCGGCGGGCGCAGGCGTCGCAGCTGCGTCAGCAGCCCTCCCCGGCCGCCGGGCCCGGAGGCGAAGTCGCCGGTGATGAGGACGAGGTCCGGCTCCGCCGCGACGGCGAGGTCGACCGCCTTGCGCGTCGCGCGCGCGTTGAGGCTGGGGCGAAAACCGGCGTGGAAGTCGGAGAGCTGGACGACGGTGAGGCCGTCGAGGTCCGGCGGGCAGCCCGGCGCCGGCAGACGCCGGTCGACCCGCCGGACCGCCTGTGCCTGCCAGAGCAGGTAGGACGTCGCGAGGGC
>JAZBOM010000041.1:0-2067 GCA_036351205.1 Thermoleophilia bacterium
GGCGGTCGCCGCCACGGCCGCCATCGGCGCCGTCTTCGAGCTGCTCGCCGTGCGCCCCATCAAGGGCGGCGACCCGCTGCGCATCATCATGGTCACCATCGGCGGCAGCGTCCTGCTGCGCCAGATGGCGCTGCACCTCTTCGGCCCCGACGAGCTCCCCCTGGACCCGTTCACCGAAGGACCCTCGCTCAAGTTCCTGGGCGCCGCCGTCGAGCGTCAGACGCTGTGGATCTGGGTGCTCACGGGGCTCGCCGTCGTCGCCCTCGCGCTGCTCTACCGGCGGACCACGTTCGGGCGCGCCATGCGCGCCACGTCTATCCAGCGCGACGCGGCGCGCCTCGTCGGCGTCAACGCACGTGCCATGGTCACGGCCTCGTTCGCCCTCGCCGCCGCCCTCGGCGCCGTCGCCGGCCTCGCCGTGGCGCCGCTGACCCAGGCCTCCTTCCACGTCGGCGCCGGCATGGGCGTCAAGGGCTTCGCGGCGGCGATCCTCGGCGGCCTCGGCAACCCCGTGGCGGCGGTCGGCGGCGGCCTGCTGCTCGGGCTCCTCGAGAGCCTCACCGCGGGCTACATCGACCCGCTGTACAAGGACGCCGTCGCTCTGGTCGTGCTGCTCGTCGTGCTCTTCGTGCGTCCCCAAGGGCTCTTCGGGGGCTCGGGGCGGGTGAAGATGTGATGGGCGGGCGCACGCTGAGAGCCCTCGCCCCGCTCGCGGCGGTCGCCGTCGTCGCCCTGCTGCCGCTGGTCGTGACCGACCGCTTCCTGCTCAAGGTCTTCACCTTCGCCGGCATCAACGCGCTCGTCGTCGTCGGGCTCGCCCTGCTCTTCGGCCACGCCGGGCAGGTCTCGCTCGGGCACGCCGCCTTCGTGGGCCTCGGCGCCTACGCGAGCGCCTACTGTACCGTGCGCCTCGGCTGGCCCTGGCCGGTCGGGTTCGCCGTCGCCGGCGCCCTCGCCGCCCTGGGCGGGCTCGTGCTCGCCATGCCGAGCCTCCGCCTCAAGGGGCACTACCTCGCCATGGCGACGCTCGGCTTCGGCGAGCTGATGGCCCTCACGTTCCAGGAGGCCGAGCCCGTCACCGGCGGCGTCGACGGCTTCGGGGGCATCCCGTTCCCCTCACTCGGCCCCCTCGAGGTGGGCGACGCCGCCACCCTGTACTGGCTCGTCTGGGCGGTGGTCGGGGTCGCCGTGCTGGCCGCCTACAACGTCACCTCGCTGCGCCCGGGGCGCGCCATGCGGGCGCTGCACGGGAGCGTGCCCGGCGCCCAGGCGAGCGGTGTCGACGTGGTCGGCGTCAAGGTGCGCACGTTCGTCGTCAGCGCCCTGCTCGCCGGGCTCGCCGGCGCGCTCTACGCCGGCGTCGTCGGCTTCATCTCGCCGAGCGTCTTCACGCTGACGGCGTCCGTCACCTTCCTGGCCATGGCCGTGCTCGGCGGGACCGGCTCGCTGGCCGGGCCGCTGCTGGCCGCCGTCCTGCTCACGCTCGTCCAGTACATCGACGCCCTGATCCCCGGCCTCCCGCAGGAGGCCTCACAGACGATCCAGTCGTACCGCGAGGACATCTACGGTCTCGCCATCGTGCTGGTGGTCATCTTCGCCCCGCGGGGGATCGCCGGCCTGTGGAGCCGGCGGGGCGGGCGCGGGGAGGCCGCGTGAGCCTTCTCCAGGTGCGCAAGGTGACGAAGCGGTTCGGCGGCCTGACCGCCGTCGACGAAGTCTCGTTCGACGTCTTCGAAGGCACGATCAAGGCCCTGATCGGCCCCAACGGCGCCGGCAAGTCGACGCTCTTCAACGCCCTGACCGGCTTCGACCGGCCGGACTCGGGGTCGGTGGTCTTCGCCGGCGCCGAGCTCGTCGGCCGGCGCCCGCGCGACACGGTGCGCGCCGGGGTCGCGCGTACCTTCCAGAACACGCAGCTCTTCGACGAGCTGACGGCCGGCGAGAACGTCATGGTCGGGAGGCAGGCGCGCCAGCGACGCGGCTTCGCGGCGGCGATGCTGAGGTTGCCCTCGGCGCTGGCCGAGGACCGCGACGCCCGTGCCGAGGCCGGCCGCCTGCTGCGCCTCA
>JAZBOM010000042.1:0-2374 GCA_036351205.1 Thermoleophilia bacterium
CGCGGCCCCGCCGCCGTCTCGCCGCTTGGCTTCGCGTGCCCCCGTCCGAGGACCGCGAGGCGCCGCTCGCCTGCGCGTCTAGTCGATGACCTTGCGGCTCTCGAGGTGCTGGTCGACCTTGCGCTTGATGCGCTGCAGGGCGTTGTCGACCGTCTTGCAGTCGCAGGCCAACTCGTTGGCGATGCGTTCGTACGAGAGCCCCTGCAGGTAGAGCCGCAGCACGCGGCTCTCGAGCTCGGAGAGCATGTGCGTGAGGCAGGCCGTCAGGCTGCCGACCTCCTCCGAGGAGATGACCTGCGTCACCGGGTCCTGAGTGCTCGGCCCCGGCAGGACGTCGGCCAGCGAGCAGTCGCCGTCGTCGGAGGCGTCGCCCGGCGCCTGGCTGAACGAGAGGTAGCCGTTCAGCGGATGGTGCTTCTGCCGCGTCGCCGTCTTGATGGCGGTGATGATCTGCCGCGTGATGCACAGCTCGGCGAAGCTGCGGAAGGAGGCCAGGCGGTCGTCGCGGTAGTCGCGCACCGCCTTGTAGAGCCCCAGCATGCCCTCCTGGATCAGGTCCTCGCCGTCGCCCCCGGCCAGGAAGTACGAGCTCGCCTTGAGGCGCACGAACTGGTGGTAGCGCAGCATGAGAGCGTCGAGAGCGGCCTGGCTGCCGTGCCGATAGGCACACACCAGGCCGTAATCTGAACTCTCGCTGAAGGGTTGAGGGTTCTGCGAGTGGGTCGTGCTGCGCCCGGACTCCGCCGTACGCGACGCCTTCATCCCCACCTCCGTACGCGAATTGCCCCGCTTACGGCCCAATCACCGCAGCGCTCCGGCTGTGTCAGGCTTCGTCCCGGAGACGGCGCAACTTGCTTAAAGTCTCAGGGTCTACTTTATCCTCAAGCCGTGAGCGCATTGTATGGGAGTCTGGGGCAGAGTCAAGTGCCTGCCCGGGGGAATCTGTCTCGGCCAGTTCGGCGGCCAGTTCGCGAGGCGTCATGCGGCGTACGCCGGCCCGCGCCGCCGTACGCTGCACCTCCTGGTCACCGCTGACGACCACGACCGAGGTGTCCGGCGCCCGCGAGGCGGTGCGCCGGGCGATCAGCGTGTCGGCGGTGAAGCGCCCGCCGGCGAAGACCATCTCGACGTCGGCGCCGGGGATCGGCCGCGAGCTCGTGGTCTCCGGCCCGCGGCCGTCGAAGACGAGGACGGCGCCGGCGCCGCGCAGGGCGACGTATCCGGCCAGACGGTCGAGCAGCCAATCGCGGCGGGCGAAGAGCTCGTCCTTGCCGACGCCCGGGAAGAGGTGGTGCAGGAAGTTGTAGCCGTCGACGATGTAGAGGGTGCGGGTCACCGCGCGGCGTCCGGCGGCGCCGTGGCGCGCTGGCGCCGGGCCTCGAAGAGGAAGACGGCGGCGGCCACGCTCACATTGAGACTCTCGACCGCAGACTCCATGGGGATGGTCGCGAGTGCGTCGCAGGCGCGCGCCACGAGCGGGCGCAGGCCGCGGCCCTCCGAGCCGAACACCAGGACCGCGCGGTCGCGCAGATCCAGCTCCACGTAAGGCCGGGGCGCGTCGCCGGCCGCCCCGTAGACCCAGAGGCCGGCCTTCTTGGCCTGCTTGAGGAAGGCGACCACGTTGGGCACGACCGCGACCGGCAGCAGCTCGAGGGTGCCGGCCGAGGCCTTCACGGCGGCCGGCGTGACGTGGGCCGCACGGTGGCGCGGCACAGCGAGACCGCCGGCGCCCGCGGCCAGGGCGCTGCGCGCGACGGCCCCGAGGTTGTGGGGGTCGCTGATCTCGTCGAGCACGACCAGCAGATCCGCGCCGAGCAGCTCGTCGGGGCTCACGTAGGGGTAGTCGCCGACGAGCACGGCCGCGCCCTGGTGCTCGCTCGACTTCGTCAGGCGTTCGAGCTCGCGTTCGTCCACGGTGTCGATGTCGAGCCCGCCGGGCAGGCGCGCCGCGAGCGCGTGCAGCGCGGCCGGCGTGGCCGCGAGCCGGCTGGGCCGGCGCCGGGCGCCGGCGCCGAGCGCCGTCGACACCACCTGCCGTCCGTACAGCCACTCCATCAGGATCTCACGCCTCCCGCCGGCCGATGTGGCCGACCCCGTCGCCTCAGAGCCGTCTCGTCACCTGCGTGCCCTGCGGGGTGTCCCTCACCTCGAAGCCGGCGGCGGCCAGGGCGTCCCTGACCTCGTCGGCCTTCGCCCACTCCTTCGCCGCCCGGTAGTGATCGCGCAGCGCACAGGCGTAGGAGGCGTCGTCGCAGCCGAGCCGCTCGGCGTACACCAGCTCGAGGTCCTCCCAGCGACCGTCGCCGGCGAGTCGCTCCGCCGGCGGCAGCGCGACGTGGCCGGTGACGCAACTCTCGGCCGCCGGCCCCTCGAC
>JAZBOM010000043.1:0-9083 GCA_036351205.1 Thermoleophilia bacterium
CGACTGCGTCACGCGCCTCGCCCCGCCCCTTGCCATGTCAGACCGCCTCGCCACGCCACGTATATACTCGGCGCCATGCATGATACACGGCGGACGCTGCTGCCACGCGTCGGAGCCATCCTGCGCGCCAAGCAGTACGTCGTCTTCTTCGCCATCGCGTTGTACGCCCTCGACTTCGCCGCGCCGCTGGTCTCCGGCGGGCTACGCCGCGGCGGGTCGCTCGCCGACGTCCTCGAGCACGTCGGCGCGCCCGTCGTCGACGCCGTGGCCGGCCGCAGTTGGGCGATCGCCGCGCTGGCGGTCGGCGTCACCGCCCTCACCGCCTTCTTCCGCGCCGGCTACATCCGCTCGATCGTCGGCCGCTTCCACGTCGGGCCCGTCGACGGGCGCCAGTTCTGGCGCCTGCTCGGGCTGCAGCTCGTCATCGAGGCCGTGGTCGCCGGTACCGTCGTCCTCGGCGACCGCCTGCCGGCCGAGCCCTCCGGCCTCGACTGGGTGAGCACCCTGGCGCTGTTCGCGGGCATGATGCTCCTCTTCGCGCTCACGCTCGTGATCGCCTACAGCGACTACGCGATCGTCATCAGCGGCCTGAGCCTGTGGCGCGCGCTGGCGCGCTCGTGGCGCGTCGTCCGCCTCAACGCCCTCGTCACCGTCGCGCTCTTCGTCGTCGTGACCACGTTCGGGGGTCTCGTGACCTCGGCCGCCGCGGCGTGGATGACCGGCCTGCCGCAGGCGCTGCCGGCCATGGTCATCGAGATCGTCGTCTTCGGCGCCGTGGTCTTCATCGCCGACGTCATCCTCATCGTGGTGTACCTTGAGACGATGGAGACGGGACGCCTGAAGGAGAACCGCAGTGGAGGATGAGCACCGCGACCTGCCGGCCGTGCCCGGCGAGCGTCGCGTCGCGGTACAGGTCGGCGACCTCTTCGGCCTCGACGTGCGGCCGAGCAGGACCTTCGTCTGGCTCGGCCGCCGGGTCGAGGGCGAAGAGGCGGTGCTGTCGCTGGGCAAGCCGCCGAAGGTGCTGCCCGAGACGACGCCGCTGCGCTCGAAGCGCGTCGCCGGCGCCGACATCACGTACCTCGGCAGCCCGGCCTACACCCTGCCGCTCTCGGTGGCGGCGACGGCCAAGCACCTCTGGCGCCGCCACAAGGCCAAGCGCGTCGGGCCGGGCACAGGAGAGTAGCGGCCACGGGGCGACGACCGGCCCGCAGCGGCACGCGCGGCGACAGCTGACCGACGACGGCTGCCGCGCGGCGACCGTCGGCTCAGCCGCTCACTCCCACTCGATCGTGCTCGGCGGCTTGCTCGAGACGTCGTAGACGACGCGGTTGACCTCGGGCACCTCGTTGATGATGCGCGAGGAGACCTTCTCGAGCAGCTCGTAGGGCAGCCGCGCCCAGTCGGCGGTCATCGCGTCGTCGCTCTTCACGGCGCGGATCGCGATCGGGTAGGCGTAGGTGCGCTCGTCGCCCTGCACGCCGACGCTGCGGATCACGGGCAGGATCGCGAAGCACTGCCAGAGCTCGCGGTAGAGCCCGGCCTTCTTGACCTCGTCCTGGAGGATCGCGTCGGCGCGCTGCAGGATGTCGACGCGCTCGGCGGTGATCTCGCCGATGATGCGGATGCCGAGGCCGGGCCCCGGGAAGGGCTGCCGCCAGACGATCCTCTCGGGCAGCCCCAGCTCCTCCCCCACCGCCCTGACCTCGTCCTTGAAGAGCAGGCGCAGCGGCTCGACGAGCTCGAAGCCCATCTTCTCGGGCAGGCCGCCGACGTTGTGGTGGCTCTTGATCTTGGCCGCCTGCCGGGTGCCGCTCTCGATGACGTCGCTGTAGAGCGTGCCCTGCACGAGGAAGCGCGCGTCGATGAGCTTGCGCGCCTCCTCCTCGAAGCAGCGGATGAACTCCTCGCCGATGATCTTGCGCTTGCGCTCGGGCTCGGTGATGCCGGCCAGCTTGTCGAGGAAGCGCTTCTTCGCGTCGACGGCGATGAGCGGGATGCCGAGGTGCTCGGTGAACATCTCGACCACGTGCTCGGCCTCGTTCCAGCGCATCATGCCCTGGTCGATGAAGACGCAGGTCAGGCGGTCGCCGATGGCCTTGTGCACGAGCACGGCGGCGACCGACGAGTCGACGCCGCCGGAGAGCCCGAGGACGGCCTTGTCGGTCGGCCCGACCTGCTCGCGGATGCGGCGCACCTGCTCCTCGATGATCGAGGCCGGGGTCCAGGCGGGCGTGCAGTCGCAGGCCTCGTAGAGGAAGTTCTTGAGCACGTCCATGCCGCGCGGCGTGTGCACGACCTCGGGGTGGAACTGGACGGCGTAGAAGCCGCGGGCGCGGTCCTCCATGGCGGCGACCGGCGCCCGGTCGGTCTCGGCGAGGGCCGTGAACCCGCCGGGCGCGGCCGCGATCGCGTCGCCGTGGCTCATCCAGCACTGCTCCTCGTCGGCGAGGCCGTCGAGGAGCAGCCCGTTCTCGGCCACGCGCAGCTGCGTCTTGCCGAACTCGCGCACCCCGGTCTTGGCCACGTCGCCGCCGAGCTGCAGGGCCATGAGCTGGGCCCCGTAGCAGATGCCGAGGATCGGGATGCCGAGGTCGTAGAGAGCCGGGTCGGGGCGCGGGGCCCCGTCGACGTAGACGCTCATGGGGCCGCCCGAGAAGATCAGCCCCTTGGGCCTGCGGGCGGCGATCTCCTCGACCGGGGTGTCGTGGGGGATGAGCTGCGAGTAGACGCGGCACTCGCGCACGCGGCGGGCGATGAGCTGCCCGTACTGCGCCCCGAAGTCGAGGACGAGCACGGTGTCGAAGCCGGTGCTCGTCTCGTCGATGTGCGGTCCGCTGGCGCCGGGTCCGTGCTCGCCGGCCGTCGTGTCGCTCACGCCGTCCTCACTCTCCTGCCGTCGCCGGCGGTCAGCCCATCCCGACGAGATGAGGTGCGACTGCGTCGCACCTCATGTGGGTCTCCAGGCTGACCAGGCTGCGCCGGTCAGCCCATTCCGACATCCTGCTCCTTCTGCAGCTTCTTGCCCTCGGTCATGAGCGCCGGGGCGACCATGACCTCGGCCTTCTGGAACGCCTGCAGGGTCTCGTAGCCGCAGGTGGCCATCGAGGTCTTCAGGGCGCCGAAGAGGTTGAGCGTGCCGTCGTTCTCGTGCGCGGGGCCGAGAAGGATCTCCTCGAGGGTGCCCTTGACCCCGGCCTTGACGCGCGTGCCGCGCGGCAGCTCGGGGTGGAAGGTCGCCATGCCCCAGTGATAGCCGCGGCCCGGCGCCTCGGCGGCGCTCGCCAGCGGCGAGCCGATCATGACCGCGTCGGCGCCGAGGGCGATCGCCTTGGCGACGTCGCCGCCGGTGCGCATGCCGCCGTCGGCGATGACGTTGCAGTACTGGCCGGTCTCGAGCAGGTGCTGGACGCGCGCCGCCGCGGCATCGGCGATCGCCGTCGCCTGCGGCACGCCGATGCCGAGCACGCCGCGCGTCGTGCAGGCGTGGCCCGGGCCGACGCCGATGAGCACGCCGACGGCGCCGGTGCGCATGAGGTGCAGCGTCGTCGCGTACGAGGCGACGCCGCCGACGATCACCGGCACCGGGCACTCGGCGATGAACTTCTTGAGGTTGAGCGGCTCGACCTTGCTCGAGACGTGCTCGGCCGAGACGACGGTGCCCTGGATGACGAGCACGTCGAGCCCGGCCTCGAGCGCGGCCTGGTAGTGCTCCTCGACGCGCTGCGGGGTGAGCGAGGCCGCGGCGAGCACGCCGCCGGCCTTGATCTGCTCGACGCCGCGCGCCAGCAGCTCGGGCTTGATCGGCTCCTGGTAGATCGCCTGCATCTCGCGGGTGGCGGTCTCCTTGGGGAGCGCGGCGATGCGGTCGAGCTGCGCCTCGGCGTCGTCGTAGCGCGACCAGAGGCCCTCGAGGTTGAGGACGGCGAGCCCGCCGAGCTTGCCCATGGCCACGGCGAACGCCGGGCTGACCACGCCGTCCATCGCCGACGCGAGGCACGGGAGGTCGAGGGTGTGCGGCCCGAGCTTCCAGGTGATGTCGACGTCGTCGACGTCGCGGGTGCGGCGGCTGGGCACGATGGCGATGTCGTCGAAGCCGTAGGCGCGGCGTCCCTTCTTGCCGCGTCCGATCTCTACTTCCATGCCGTCCTCCTGTGGGACAGGGTCGCTCCTGATATGCGAAAGACCCGGGCACGGACGTACCGGGGTCTGCGGGTCAAGATGCTGCCGAGTACCGTCGCGTTCGGCACCGTGGGCCGACTCTACCAGCGGCCCCGGGGGCGGTCAACGCGGCGCGGGCGCCTCTTCGAACTCGGTCGCCTCGGCGGTCTCGAACAAGCGCTCGACGTCGGCGGCGTCGAGCACGCCGGCGCCGTAGCGCAGGGTGTTGGCGCTGCCGGTGGCGAGGGCGAGACGCAGGGCGTCGGGCACCTCGCGCTTCTCGAAGCGGGCGCTGAGGAAGCCCGCGAGGAAGGCGTCGCCCGAGCCGACCGTGCTGAGCACGCGCTCGAGGGGCTCGATGCTCGCGCGGTACACGTGCGCGCGGCGGCCGCGGGTGAAGCGGGCGACGCAGCCGTGCGGGGTCTTGATGATGACGTTGCGGGCACCCATCTCGACGATCAGCCCGGTCGCGTCGACCATGTCCTGCTCGTCGTGGAACTCGTGGCCGACGAGGTCTTCGGCCTCGCGCACGTTGGGGGTGACGAGGTGCGGGCGGCCGCGGACGCCGAGGCGCAGCGGCTCGCCGGCGCTGTCGAGGACGACGTAGCAGCGCTGCGGGCGCAGGCGCTGCATGACCGTGGCGTAGAAGTCCTCGGGCACCTTGCGCGGCAGCGACCCGGCGAGCACGACGGCGTTGGCGCCCTTGGCGAGGTACTCGATCTTGTCGAGCAGCGCCTTGAGCTCGGCCGCGCTCACGATCGGGCCGTACTCGATGATCTCGGTCTGGGTCATCGTGGTCGGGTCGACGACGGCGGTCGAGGTACGCGACTCGGCGGCGATGCGCACGAAGTCGCTGAGGATGTTCTCGCGTGCGAGGCCGCCGACGATCTGCTGGCCGGCGCGCCCGCCGATGAGCCCGGTGGCGACGACCGGCTGCTCGAGGTTCTTGAGGGCGCGGGCGATGTTGACGCCCTTGCCGCCCGGGAGCGTGAGGCTCTCGCTGGCGCGATGACGGAAGCCGCACTGGAAGTTGGGCACGGTCAGCGTCTTGTCGACGGCCGCGTTCGTTGTCACGGTGATGATGATGGCGCTGCCCCCTGAGTGGCCCCACAGGAAGGCCGGCGAGACGAGGTCGGCGCCGGCCCGAGAGCACCGGCAGTATACCCCCGCGCGGGGCGCCGTTCACCCCGGCGGCCGCGGCCGCGGCCCCGCCTTGACTCCGCCGGAATGCAGGGTTACCTTTCGAACGCGTCACACCAGGCGCAATCCTCGTTAGGTGAGGCTCCGGCACACATAGAGGCCGTTGCCCGGAAACGTCGAGAGACGCCCACGGGTAGAACAGGCACTACCGGCACAAGGTTTTGCCTAAGACGGCTGAGGTCCTGACCTCTACGGTGTGCTGTGCTAAAGCTCGTGGACGAGTGAGGATCGCCCATCCTGCTTGCGCGTGCCGAACCTCTCCCGAGGAGGTCTTCAGTCGTCGCCCGTCGACGACCGGCAAGGAGGAGGTGAGACCGTGTTCTTCCTGAGCAAGCTGCTCGGCAGCCCCGTGCGCGACCGCGACGCCAAACCGGCGGGCACCCTCCAGGACCTGGTCGTCACCTCGCGCCCCAACTACCCGCGCGTCACCGCCCTGCTCGTCAAGCGCCGCGGCCGCCTCGTCGTCGCCGAGTGGAGCGCCGTCGAGTCCTTCGAAGAGACGATGACCATGCTCAAGGTGAGCGGCTCGGAGCTCGACGAGCGCGAGCTCGGCGAGGACGAGCTGCGCCTCTCGCAGCAGTTCCTCGACAAGCAGCTCGTCGACACCGAGGGGCACAAGGTCATCCGCGTCAACGACATCCAGCTCGTGCGCACGGGGCCCTTCGTGCACGCCGTGGCGGTCGACATCTCGAGCGGCGCGATCCTGCGCCGCGTCGGCCTCGGCCGCGTCAGCGACCGCCTCACGAAGGGCCGCCAGCAGCCCAAGCCGCACCTCATCGACTGGCGCGTGCTCGACCTCGGCGAGACCGACGACAGCGGCGTGCGTCTCGCCGTGCCGCGCACCAAGATCGAGCTCCTCCACCCCGCCGACATCGCCGACATCGTGCACGAGCTCTCGCCCGAGGAGCGCGCCGCCGTGATCGGCGCGCTCGAGGACGAGATCGCCGCCGACACCCTCGAGGAGCTCCACCCCTCCTACCAGACGTCGCTGCTCCTCGACATGTCCGACGCCCGCGCCAGCGAGCTCCTCGCCAGCATGTCGCCGGACGACGCCGCCGACCTCCTCGCCGACCTGCCCGACGAGCGCCGCGCCCACCTCATCGCGATGATGGAGAAGGAGGACGCCGAGGACATGCGGGAGCTCCTGAGCTACCCGGAGGACTCGGCCGGCGGCATCATGACCCCCGACTTCGCCTGGGTGCGCCTCGACGACACCGCCGCCGAGGCGACCGAGAAGCTACGCAGCCAAGCCGACGACGTCGAGACGGTGTACTACATCTACGTCCTCGACCGCGGCGAGCACCTGCGCGGCGTCTTCAGCCTGCGCGACCTGCTCATGACGCCGCCCGAGCGCAAGGTGCGCGACTTCATGACCGAGAACCCGGTCTCCGTGCCCACCCTGGCGGGCGAGGAGGAGATCACGCAGGCGATCGCCAAGTACAACCTCCTCGCCCTGCCCGTGGTCGACGACGACAACGTCCTCCACGGCATCATCACCGTCGACGACGCCATCGACCTCGTCCTCCCGCTGGCCTGGAAGAAGCGGCTGCCGCGCCTCTTCCGCTGAGACGATGACGACAGGTCGCGAGAAGCTCCGGCGGCGCACCTTCGGTCGCATCGGCCGTACCCGGCTGCTCATCTTCCTCAGCGTCGTGGGGCCCGGGTTCATCGCCGCCAACGCCGGCAACGACGCCGGCGGCATCACCACCTGGTCGGTGATCGGCGCGCGCTACGGCTACAGCCTCATCTGGGTGCTGGTCCTCATCACCCCCGTGCTCGCCGTCGTCCAGGAGATGAACGCCCGCGTCGGCGTCGTCACCGGACGCGGGCTCGCCGCTCTCATCCGCGAGAACTTCAGCATCAAGATCACCGCCCTCGCGATCCTCACCGCGGTGGTCGCCAACTTCGGCACCACGGTGGCCGAGTTCTCGGGCATCGCCGCCGCCGGCAGCCTCTTCGGGGTGCCGCCGTACGTCGGGGTCCCCGTGCTCTCGATCCTGATCTGGCTGCTCGTCACCCGCGGCACCTACCGCAAGACCGAGCGCGTGCTGCTCGGCCTCGGCTTCGTCCTCGTGACCTACGTCGCCGCCGGGATCCTCGCCGGCCCCGACTGGTCGGCGGCCCTGCACGGCGCGACGCACCCGAGCTTCAGCTCCGAGAGCCTCTGGCTGTTCACGGTCATCGCCGCGGTCGGCACGACGCTGACGCCGTGGGGGCAGTTCTTCATCCAGGCCGCCGTGGTCGACAAGAAGGTCTCCTGGCGGCAGTACGTGTACACGAAGTACGAGATCTTCGCCGGCTCCGTCTTCATGACGGTCATCGACTTCTTCATCGTCCTCGCCTGCGCGGCGACGCTCTACGACAAGGGCATCGTCATCGAGTCGGCGGAGGAGGCGGCGATGGCGCTCGAGCCGCTGCTCGGCGAGATCGCGCGCTACCTCTTCGGCCTCGGGCTGCTGGCGGTGTCGATCCTCGCCGCCGGCGTCCTGCCGCTGGCCACCGCCTACGTCGTCTGCGAGGCCTTCGGCTTCGAGTCGGGGCTCGACACGGGCTTCCGGGAGGCGCCGGTCTTCAACGGCATCATCACCTTCCTGATCTTCGTCCCCGCCCTCATCGCCTCGATCCCCGGCCTGCCCCTCATCCGCGTGATCGTCTCGGCCCAGGTCCTCAACGGCGTGCTGCTGCCGGTCATCCTGCTGTTCACCCTGAAGCTCATCAACGACCGGAGCGTGATGGGTGACCACGCGAACGGCCGCGTGTCGAACGCGATCGCCTGGACCTTCACCGTGGCGCTCATCGGGATGAGCGCCGTGCTGCTGCTCTCGCCGTTCGTCTTCTGAGGCTTAGGAGCCGTCCTCGCGCTCGTGCGACTGCGAGCGGGGCGGCGACCGAGCCAAACGCCGCCGAGGGACTCCCTCAGGAGCCGTCCTCGCGCTCGTGCGACTGCGGCTCGATGTGCACGAGCACGTCGGCGTTGGGGATGCAGGCGCGGATGTCGCCGGCGATGTGCTCGGCGACGTCGTGGGCCTCGGCCACGGTGAGCCGCTCGTCGACCGTGATGTGGAGGTCGATGTGGCGCCGGCTCCCCGCCCGGCGAGCGCGCAGCTTGTGGTAGCCGGAGATGATGTCGCCGCGGTGGTCGCGCACGCAGCGCCGGATCTCCTCGAGCTCGTCGTCGGTCAGCGTCTCGTCGAGCAGCACCCGCGTCGACTTGATGACCAGCACGTACCCCGTGCGGATGATCACGAGAGCCACCACGATCGCCGCCAGCGGGTCGAAGACGGCGCGGCCGGTGAGCTGGACGAGGAGCAGGCCGCCGGCGACGCCGAACGAGGTGTAGACGTCGGTCAGCAGGTGCGCGGCGTCGGCCTCGAGGGCCGCCGAATCGGTGCGCCGCGCCACCGGGTAGAGCACGCGCAGCGACACGACCAGGTTGACGGCGCCCGACACGGCCATGACCCCGATGCCGAGCCACACGTGGTCCAGCTCGGGCCCGCCGAAGAGGCGCTGCACCGCCTCGTAGATGATGACTCCGGCGGCGGCGATGATGAGCAGCGCCTCGACCACCCCGGAGACGTTCTCGACCTTCTCGTGGCCGTAGGGGTGGCGGGCGTCGGCGGGGACCGCGGCCCTGCGCACCGACCAGAAGGCGATCACGGCCGCCACGAGGTCGGACGCCGAGTGCAGCGCCTCGGAGATGATCGCGATGGAGCCCGAGAGGA
>JAZBOM010000044.1:0-2236 GCA_036351205.1 Thermoleophilia bacterium
CGGTCTTGCCGGCCCAGCCGTACGAGCCGATCACGGTCGCGTACTTCGTGCGTGGACGTAGCGCGTTGGCGACGAAGGCCGCGTTCGCGGCCAGTGGATGGGGGCCGGTGAGCACCGTCGGCGTACCGAGGACGATCGTGCCCGCGTGGACCAGCGAGCTGGCCAGTTCGCCGAGATCGACGGTCGTGAGGTCGAAGCGCTCGACGGCGACGCCGCGGTCGACGAGCGCGGCGGTGAGGTGCTCCACCATGAGCCGCGTGCTGTCGTGCATGGTGACGTACGGCAGGCAGACGATGTTGCGCGGCTCGCCGCCGGCCCAGTCGCGGTACGCGTCGATGATGAACGACGGGTCGTCGTGGACCGGCCCGTGGCTGGGGGCGATGTAGTCGATCGGGTACTGCGTGACCTTGTCGATGTTCTTCGTCACCTGGGCCCCGAACGGCATCATGATCTCCGCGTAGTAGCGCTTGGCTCCGTCGTGGACCTCGTGCTTGTCGGCGAAGAGGTCGCTGGTCGCGAGGTGCGAGCCGAAGAAGTCGCAGCTGAAAAGCACCTTGTCCTCTTCGAGGTACGTGCTCATCGTCTCCGGCCAGTGCACCCACGGGGTGAAGAGGAAGCGCAGCGTCTTGTCGCCGAGCGAGAGCGTGTCGCCGTCGGCGACCACGTGGAAGCGGGCGTCGTCGACGTGGAGGTGGTCGACGAGCATCGCCTTCGCCTTCTCGTTGCAGACGATGGTGATGTCGGGGTACCGCTCGAGGACCAGGGGGGTCGAGCCTGAGTGGTCCTGCTCGACGTGGTGGACGACCAGGTAGTCGGGCGCCGGAAGCTCCTCGAGCTGAACCGCGAGCCTCGACCACATCGAAGGGTCGACGGTGTCGAGGAGGACGCGCTTCTCGCTGCCCTGCACGAAGTACGCGTTGTAGCTCGTGCCGTCGGGCAGCGGGATGAGAGCGTCGAAGAGACGGCGGTCCCAGTCGACGGCGCCGATGAGATGGACGTTGGGGACGATCTGACGTGGCTTCATGACGCTCCTCGCGGGGTGTCGGGAGATGATGTCGTGACCTGCATGAGAGTATATCCACGCATCCGTGCGCCACGCCTGTCCGCCGGCGCACGTCGCGGCGCGGCGCGCACCTCACGGGAGCACGACACGGGGAGGGACGGCATGAAGGCGCGGATCAGCGTGATCACCCTCGGCGTGGCCGATGTGCGGAGGGCGCGAGCGTTCTACCAGGCCCTCGGCTGGCCGTTGAGCGGCGAGCCCGAAGACCGCGTGGCCTTCTTCCGCAACGCGGGCTCGACGCTCGCCCTGTACGCGCTCGAAGGCATCGCCGAAGAGGCCGGGCAGCAGCCGGCCCCGGCCGGTTCCATCCGCATGACCCTGGCCATGAACGTCGAGAGCAGGGAGGCGGTCGACGCTGCTCTCGACGAGGCGGTGGAGGCCGGCGGCACGCTGCTGCGGCCGGCCCAGGACCGCTTCTGGGGCGGCTACTCCGGCTACTTCGCCGACCTCGACGGCCACGCCTGGGAGGTCGCCCACAACCCGTTCTGGCCGCTCGGCGAGGACGGGCTGCCGCGGTTGCCCTGACGGGCGCCGCGGCGTCCCTGCGAAGGCGCGCGGCCGGCGCCGCGGCCGGCGCGGGTCTCACTCGGCGGACGGGGCGCGTCAGCCGCCGTTGCTCACGGCGAGCAGGGTGACGGCCACGATCGCCAGCACGATGCCCACGATCTGCACTCTCGCGAGCCGCTCCTTGAGCGCCCACATGCCGACGAGGGCCGACAGGGTGCCGGTCTGCGCCACGAGGACCGAGGCCGTCGACGCGGGGCCGATGGCAGCGGCGGCGGCGAACGCCATGACGGCGAAACCGTCAAGGAGCCCCGAGATACCGACGGGCCTCACGTGCTCCCGCTCCAGGCGGAAGCCCCCGGCCACGAGCAGGATCGGCACCAGGAGGCTGAGGCTGGCGACACGGCTGATGGCGACGATGGCGAGCGGGGAGAGGACCGCGGCCTCCCCGAAGAGCACCGGCTCGGCGCCGAAGATGGCCGCGCACAGCAGAGCCCAGCCGGCGCCGGCGGTCGCGCTGACGCCGCGCCGCCGCCGGCCCAGGTCTTCATCGACCGCGCGCGGCTCCATCGAGGCGAGCACGGCGCCGGCCACGGCGAGCGGCAGGCCGACCACGGCGAGGCCGCCGACGGACTCGCCGAGGAGGATCACGAACACGGCGCCGAAGCC
>JAZBOM010000045.1:0-6014 GCA_036351205.1 Thermoleophilia bacterium
CAGACGCGGCGCTTCGCCCGCGCGCTGGCGGCGCTGCTCGCCCCGCCCGCCCTGATCACCGTGGAGGGCGACCTGGGGACCGGCAAGACGACGCTGATCCGCGAGGTGTTGCGCGCGCGCGGCGTGCGCGGCGCCATCGCGAGCCCGTCGTTCACCATCGCGCAGAGCTACCGCGGCCGCGGCGGCGAACGGCTCCACCACCTCGACCTCTACCGCCTCAGCGCCGGCGCCGAGACCGAGCTCTTCGCCTGGGACGACTACCTCGGCGGTGACGCGCTGACCTTCGTCGAGTGGCCGGAGGCCGGCCGCGAGGCCCTGCCGCCGGCCGACGTGCGCCTCGTGCTCGAGCACCGCACGAGGGCGAGACGCGACGCCCGCCTGTGGGCGTCGCCGGCCTTCGAGGAACGGTTGGCGGCAGCTTCGGCGGAGGCGGGCGTCGCGGTCGAGCGCTCGGCCGGCGAGCACAGCGTCGCTGCGGGCGGGGTCGCCTCTGCCGCCCCCACGCGTCCGTCCACCGGGCGCGGCGCCACGGGATGCGGCGCCTCCGAGCGGGGCGCCGCCGACGGCGCCGCCGGCCGGGACGCGCCGTGATCCTCGCTCTCGAGACCGCGACCGCCGCCTGTTCGGTCGCCCTGGCGTCGGCGGACGGAGACCTGCTCGCCGAGCGCGTCGAGCTCGAGGGCCCGGCGCACACCCGGGTGTTGCTGCGTCAGGTGCACGAGGTGCTGGAGGAGGCCGGGGCGGCGGCCGCCGACGTCGGCACCGTGCTCGTCGGCCTCGGCCCGGGGGCGTTCACCGGGCTGCGCATCGGTGTCGCCACCGCCCGAGGGCTGGCGCTCGCCGGCGACGCCCGCCTCGGCGGCGTGCCGTCGCTCACGGCGCTGGCGCTCGCCCTGGCGGCCTCGCCCGAGGGCCAGACCGCCGACCGCTTCGTGCCGCTGATCGACGCCCGCCGGCGCGAGGTCTTCGCCGCCGGCTACGAGCGCGACAACGGCGGCGTGCGCGCCTGCACCCCGCTCGCCGCCGTGCCCTCGGCCGACCTCGAGGCGTACCTCGAGCAGTCACCCGGGGCCGTCGTCGGCGGGGACGGCGCCGTGCTCTACGCCGAGCGCCTGCCGCGCTCGGCGGTCGTCGCCGGCGCCGTCGTGGCGCCGACCGCGGCCATGGTCGTGGCCGCCTGGCTCGCCGGCGCCGAGGACCGGCGCGAGGGGCCGGCTGCGGTGCTGCCCGTCTACGGGCGCGAACCCGATGCCGTGCGCTGGCACGAGCGGAGGCCGTCGTGACGCTGAGGTCCTGCGAGGGCGACGGCTTCGAGCGCCGTCTCGTGCGCGCCATGCAGTTCACCGACCTCCAGGCCGTCGTCGCCATCGAGAGGCAGACCTTCACCCTGCCGTGGTCGCTCGCCGTCTTCAGCGGTCAGCTCGGCCGCCCCGGCGGCATCGCTCTGGTCTGCGAGGTCGACGGGGAGACCGTCGCCTACCTCATCGCCGACATGTTCGTCGACGTCTGGCACCTGATGAACCTCTCCGTCCGCGAGGACTGCCGGCGGCGCCACATCGCCTCCGAGTTGCTGGAGAGCTACTTCTCCATCACCGAGCTCCGCTCGCACCGCGGTCACACCCTCGAGGTGCGCGCCTCCAACGCCGGGGCGATCGACCTGTACCGCAGCTTCGGTTTCGTGACCACCGGGGTGCGCCCCGGCTACTACAGCGACGACCACGAGGACGCCGTGATCATGTGGAAGGACTGGGAGGGGGAGACCGCGTGACGCTCGTGCTGGCGATCGAGACCTCGTGCGACGACACGAGCGCGGCCGTGGTGCGCGGCGGCGAGGTGCTCTCGTCGCTGGTCTCCTCGCAGCACGAGCTGCACGCGCCCTACGGCGGCATCGTGCCCGAGGTCGCCTCGCGGCGCCATGCCGAGCTGCTCGACGGCATGGTCGCCGAGGCGCTCGCCGACTCCGGGATGGGCTGGGACGAGCTCGACGCCGTCGCCGTCACGCAGGGGCCGGGACTGATCGGCTCGCTGCTCGTCGGGCTGGCCGCGGCCAAGGCGATCGCCTACCGACGCCGGCTGCCCCTGGTCGCCGTCAACCACCTGCAGGGGCACGTCGCCGCCAACTACGCCCTCGGCGTGGAGGCGCCCTTCGTGTGCCTCGTCGCCAGCGGCGGCCACACCCTGCTCGCCGTCGTCGAGGAGGGCGTGCGCTACCGGGTGGCGGCGCGCACGATGGACGACGCCGCCGGCGAGGCCTTCTACAAGGGCGCCCGCCTGCTCGGCCTCGGCTACCCGGGCGGGCGCGAGCTCGATGCGCTGGCGGCGCGCGGCGACCCGCGCTTCGCGCGCTTCCCGCGCGCCGCCCGCCGCGGCCGCGACTTCAGCTTCAGCGGCCTCAAGACGGCCCTGCTCTACGACCTGCGCGAGCGCGACGCCGCGGAGACCGAGGCGCACCGCGCCGACATCGCCGCGAGCTACCAGGCGGCGATCGTCGCCCAGCTCGTCGAGAAGACGGTCGCCGCCGCCGCCGGCGAGGGCCTGCGCCGCGTCGCCCTCGCCGGCGGCGTCGCCGCCAACGCCGGCCTGCGCGCGGCCATGGCCGAACGCTGCGCCGCGGAGGGGCTCGAGCTGACCCTGCCGCCGGTCGCGCTGTGCACCGACAACGCGGCCATGGTCGGGCTCGCCGCCCAGCACCTGCCGGCGACCCCGTGGCCGGAGTACCTCGAGCTCGACGCCTTCGCCGGCGATGCGGAGGCCGGGGCGGGGAGGCGGAGTCACGCCGCCTCCCCGCCCCGGCCCTGACGCCTCCACGGACGCGCCTCGGCCCCGTTCCCGCCGCCGTTGCGCCGCGGCCGTAGCCATCCCGCCTCTCTGCGCTTTTCGTGCCCAGACGCCCCTCAGGTACTGTTCTCGTCACCAGACCCTACGTAGGCAACCTGATTCGTGACGTTCGTCACGAACTTCAGGCCATCCTGTCGACGCGTCGGCCCCCCCGTTTGTGCATCCGGGAGCCGCGGTGGCGCGGCAACGCGGCGCCGCCGCCTGTACGCTGACCGCCGGAACGTCAAGCTCGGTCTTGACTACCTTCGATTCGCACCCTGATCGCTGGGCCAGAGGGTGCTCAAACCTGCACGGGAGGCAGCGCATGGGCGAGTTGGCCAGGAACGAAGGCCTGAGGCGGGTGAAGATGCGCTTGTTCACGGCGGTGATCGTCGTGTTCACGCTCACCTGCTCCGGGTCCTTCGGCATGGAGGACGTGGTCTCGGAGTCGGGCCCCGGCTTCACGCTCCTGATGATCATCCTCCTGCCCTTCATCTGGAGCGTGCCCATGGCGCTCGTCGCCTCGGAGGTGGGCTCGATGGTCCCCGAGGCCGGCGGCCTGTACCGCTGGATCCGCCGCGGCATGGGCGAGTACTGGAGCTTCCAGGGCGGCTGGTGGTGGACGCTCTCCCTCTGGGTCGACTCCGCCGTCTACGTCGCCCTGGCGCTCGGCTACGTGCAGACCAAGCTCGACCTCACCGACCTGCAGCGCTGGCTCATCGGCGCCGGCATCGTCGCCGTGTTCACCTTCATCAACATCCGCGGCCTGGACCTCACCGGCAGGGCGCTCACCGTGATCCAGGTGATCGTGCTGGTACCCTTCCTCGCCCTCGTGGTGCTCGGTGTGATCCGCGGGGAAGGCTCCGCGGCGAGCCCGTTCCTGCCGACCGGTCTGAACGTGTGGGAGAGTCTGGGCCTCGGCCTCGCGATCATGATGTGGATGTACTCGGGCTACGAGTCGATGTCGACGCTGGCGGGCGAGGTCGAGAACCCGCAGCGGCTGATCCCGCGGGCGGTGCTGATCGCCGTACCGCTCGTGATCCTCACGTACTTCCTCACCGTCGTCGCCGGCATCATGGCGTCGGGGGCCGGCGGCTGGGAGAGCATGGTGTCGGACGCCTCCGCGGGCGGCATCGACTTCGTCGTCGCCGCCGAGAACGTCGGCGGTGCTCTGCTCGCCTGGGCGATGTTCGCCTCGGCGATCGCCTCGAACGTCGGCCTCTACGCCGGGTATCTCGCCACGGGCTCGAGGCCGTCGTTCCAGATGTCGCGCGACCGCCTCTTCCCGCGCTTCTTCGGCAAGACGCACGCGGCCTGGGGCACGCCGTGGGTGGCGATCCTCGTCATGGGCGTCATCAACATGGGCCTCATCGCCTTCGACTTCACCACCCTGCTGGTGATCGACGTCTTCCTGCTCATGTTCTCGTACATGCTGATCTTCATCGCGGCGATGGTGCTGCGGGTGAAGGAGCCCGACGCCCCGCGCCCGTTCCGCGTGCCGTTGCCCACGTGGGCGCTGGGGGCGTGGATCGTCCTGCCGTTCGGCATCGCCGTGCTCGCGCTGTTCACCAACGGCGCGGACTACCTGGTCGGCGGCCTGGTCGGCATCCTCAGCGGGCCGATCGCCTACCTGGTCTTCAAGTCGATCTACAAGGGCACCAAGGACGAGGCGCTCGAGGGCTCGATGCTCGTCCCCGACGTCATCCCCGAGCCGCTGATGGAACCCGTGATCGACCGCGAACCCGTGCCGGCCGGCGCCGGCGCCGGCCGTTGAGAAGGGAGGACGTGATGCGTAAGTACGCCGCCGCGACCGGCGCCCTCTCCGGGGTCGTCGCCGTCGCCGCCGCACTCGTGATGAGCACGCAGGACCCGATCCTCGGACCGCCGTGGGGTCACACCTGGGGCTTCGTCGCCGAGACCGACCTCCTGCTCACGGCGCTCTCGGCCGTCGGCCTGCTCTTCGGGATGGGCCTCGTCATGATCGCCGGCGGGCTGGTCACCCTCAAGTGGCCGGCGATCGGCGGCATCATCACCGTCTCCGCTGCCGTGGTGGGGCTGGTCTACACCTATACGCACCAGTGGTATCGCATGGAGCTGCTCACCTGGTGGGCGGCCCCGGTGCTTCTCTGCTGGCTGGCCGGGATCCTCGCCGGGTACGCCCTGCACCGGGAGACCGAGGCCTACGGCTGACGCCGTGTGGGTGCGAGACGCGGTGCGATGGGGTCCGCAGCCGCGTCTGCCGTGCGGGGCCGGGAGCGCGTGCGCTCCCGGCCCCGCGACCTGTAGTCTGACGGGGTCTCGGCCCCAAGGAGGACCTTGCCCCCCGCTCCGCCGCCGTTCGTGAAGCTCGCACTGACGCGAGACGAGCGCGCCCAGATCGAGGAGCAGCTCGCCGCCTGCTTCGACCTCACGCCGGGCGCCGCGCGGACCTGGGTCGAGACGACGGCGCGGCGCGGCGCCTGCTTCGCCCGGGTGGCGAGCGGCGGCGCGATCGCCGCGAGCTACGCCGCGGAGACGCTGCCTCTGGTGCGCGGCGAGGAGTGCCGGACGGCGGTGATGCTGCAGAGCTACTACGTGCACCCCGACTACCGGGGTCGGGGCTACGGCCTTGAGCGGGCGGATGTCGAGGACCTGTGCCGCCGCTTCGCGGCGGACGCCGTCGTCCTGACCCTGTTCGACGACGGCCTCACGCGGTACTGGCGCCGCCGGGGCTTCGAGGTCGTACAGCGGGCCGACGTGATCGACCTCGCGACCTACCTGCGCCGGGCGGCGACCGGCTTCAGCCCGGCGCTCGACGACGAAGCGCTCACCGCCAAGCTCGCCGAGAACGTTGCCGATGGGGCGACCGTCGCCGAGCTCTCCGAGAGCGACGGCGCCCTGCTCCTGGTGCGGTACCCGGGCGACGACGTGGTCGAGGAGCTGATCGTCCGGGACCCTCGAGCGCCGGAGCGAGCGCCGGCGGCCCCGGACGTCGCCGTACGCCTGAAGACCGTCATGGCGAGCCCCGGCGATCTCGATCTCATCTGCGCGATCGACCTCTAGCCGATCGATCGCCGGCCCGTCGAGTAGGTGGGGCCGGCCGTTCTCACGTTCTCGCCCGGCATCCGACCCGCCCGACATCGGACCCGCCAGTACGCTCCTGCCTGCACGCCGTCTCGGTCTGCGGGCTATGCCTCGAGCATGATCGTGACGGGGCC
>JAZBOM010000046.1:0-6801 GCA_036351205.1 Thermoleophilia bacterium
CTGTCACCCCCGTCGCCCGGGACCGCGCCGCGGCGTCTGCTATCCTCAGCCGGATGCCCCGTACGGCCCCCGATCTCGTCGTCCTCGACACCGAGACGACCGGTCTCGACCCGCGGCGCGACCGCGTCATCGATGTCGGCGCCGTACGCCTCGACGCCGGCCTCGCGGTCGTCGACCGCTTCTCCACCCTGGTCGCCCCCGGCATCCCGGTGCCGCTGTTCATCCAGCGGCTCACCGGCCTCACCGATACCGACCTGGCCGGAGCGCCCTCCTTCGCCGAGGCCTTCGAGAGCCTCAGGGCGTTCGTCGGCGACGCGGTCGTCGCCGGCCACAACGTCGCCTTCGACCGCGCCCACCTCGACGAAGGCGCCCGGCGCCACGGTCTCGCCCCGCTGAGCGCAGAGTGGCTCGACACCCTCGACGCCGCGCTCTTCCTCTACCCCGAGCTCGACCGCCACGCCCTCGGCGTGCTCGCCGACGAGCTCGGTCTGCCCGAGCCGGCCCACCGCGCGCTCACCGACGCCGAGTCCACGGCCGCCCTGCTGGCCCGGCTCTGCGCCCGGGCCGCCGGCCTGCCCCCCGAGGAGCGCACCCTGCTCACGACCGCCGGCTGGGCGCCGCTGCGCCTGCTCGACGCCTTCGGAGCTCTGCCCGACGAGGCGCCGCCGCCGCTCGTCGCCGAACCATCCCCCCCGGGCGGCGAGCGCCTGCCGCTGCTGCCCTGCGAGGCCGAGGCCTGGCGTACCGACTTCGACGAGGGCCTCGCCGCCCGCCTCCCGGGGTTCCTCCGGCGGCCGGGCCAGGCGCAGCTCGCCGAGGCCGTCGCCGGCGTGTTCGAGCGCGGCGGCGTCGCCCTCTACGAGGCCGGCACCGGCATGGGCAAGAGCCTCGCCTACCTCGTGCCGGCCGCCTTCCGCAGCGCGGCCGGCGGCGAACGCGTGGTGGTCAGCACCAAGACCAAGGCCTTGCAGCGCCAGCTCGCCGCGCACGAGCTGCCGCTCGTCGCGCAGGGTCTGCCCGAGGGCTGGCGCTGGGCGACGCTCATGGGTCGCGAGAACTACATCTGCCGCCGGCGGCTCGACGAGGCACTGCGCACCGAGACCGGCGCCCTCCCCGATCGCGACCGTCTGCTGGCCCTCGCGTACCTGGTCGGCAGGGCGCGCCGCGGCGAAGTCGACCTCTCCGCCCTCCCCTACCGCGCCACGAAGGAGCTCCCGGCGCTCGCCGCCCTGGCGCGCGACCTGCGCTCCTCGCGGGCGGCCTGCCTGGGCCGCCGCTGCCCCGCCCGGCGCCACTGCCACTGGCGGGTGGCGCGCAGCCGGGCCGAGGCGGCCCACCTCGTCTGCGTCAACCACGCCCTCCTGCTCACCGGGCCCGACACCCTGCCGCCGTTCGCCGACCTCGTGATCGATGAGGCCCACCTGCTGCAGGGCGAGGCGCTCTCCGCCTACGGCGCGGTGATCGACGCCCCGGCGCTCGAGGCTCTCGCCGCCGACCTGCGCGGCAAGGGCCGCCAGCGTCCGCTGGCGGCCCGCCTGCGCGCCGCCGCCCGCCACGCCGAGCCGACCGACGGGCGCGTGCTCGGGGCCGCCGCCGAGGCGGTCGAGGCGGCGCTGCAGAGAGTCCCCGAGCTCAGCGACGACCTCGGCCTGTCGCTCGCCGCCCTGGCCGCCCTGGCCGACGAAGGCGGCGCCCCCCGCGGCGGCCGCCAGGCCGTGTACGCGCCGACCGTCTGGCTCACGCCGGGGCTCCGCGAGCAGCCCGCCTGGGACACGTTCGCCGCGGCCGCCGAGGCCCTGGCCGCCGTACTCGGAGAGCTGGCCACCACCCTCGCCGCCGCCGCCGAGGCCCTCGACCCCGAGCACCCCGAGGCGGCCGCCGTCCTCGGCGCCCTCGACGCTGCCGCCACGGCCGCCGAGCTCGTCGCCGCGGCGAGCGACGTCGACGATGCCGAGCAGGTCGTGTGGGCCGAGCTCGAGGCGCCGGCCGCGGGCGACCGTCGACCGCGCCGCGGCTGGCGCCTCTCGCGCACGCCGCTCTCGGTCGCCGGCCGCCTTCGCGCCGAGGTCTGGGAGCGGCTCCGCGGCGCCGTCCTGACGAGCGCGACGCTCACCGTGGCCGGCTCGTTCGCCTACGTCCGCGACGTCCTCGGCCTCGACGGCGACCTCGAGGTCGAGGAGCGCGTCTTCCCCTCGCCCTTCGACTTCCAGCGCCAGGCCGTGCTCGTGCTCGAGCGCGAGCAGGGCCGCTACGACCGCGACGAGCTGCCGGCTCGTCAGGCCGACCGCCTCAGCCGGCTGGCCGCCGTCACCGGCGGCCGCACGCTCGCCCTGTTCACCAACCGGCGCGAGATGGAGCGCGTCGCCGCCGAGGTCGGGCCCTACGTCGAGGACGACGGCGTGCTCGTGCTGGCCCAGGGGCTGCACGGCAGCGCGAGCGCCCTGGCGGAGGAGTTCCGCGCCCATCCCGGTACCGTCCTCCTGGGGCTGGACACGATGTGGACGGGGCAGGACTTCCCCGGCGAGACGCTCGTCTGCCTGGTCATCGCCAAGCTCCCTTTCCCCCGGCAGGACCCGCTCTTCCAGGCGCGCCGCCGCCACTGTGAGGCTACCGGGTGCGACTGGTTCCGCAGCTTCTACCTGCCCGAGGCGGTCCTCAGGTTCAGGCAGGGGTTCGGCCGTCTGATCCGCACCGAGAGCGACGTCGGCGTCGTCGTGGTGCTCGACCCGCGCGTCGCCGGGATGTGGTACGGGCGCGACTTCCTCGCCAGCCTGCCGCCGGCGCGGGTTGTGGAGGCCGCGCCGGCCGAGGTCGCCGCCGTCACCGAGCGCGAGCTGCTGCGCCTCGGCGCCGCGCTCGGGACCGGCGCCGCCTCGGGCGCCGGCGCCCCGCCGGAGGCCGGCACCCCATTCGCGCCCGGCACGCCGCCTACGCCGACGTCCGCAGCCTGAACACGGTCACCGCCCCGGTGTCCCGCCGGAGGCGTTCGCCGCCGACGAAGCCGTTGGCCAGCGCCACGCGCCGGGAGGCCTCGTTGGCGGGGCCGATCTCGGCCCACAGCAGATCGACGCCGGGAGCGTGCCGCGCCCACGCGGCGACGAGCGCCACGGCCCGTGCCGCGACCCCCCGGCGCCGCTCCGAGGGCGCCACCCACCAGGCGACCTCGAACTCAGCGCGCGCCGCGTCGTCCTGGGGTCGCTCGGGAGTGCCGCTCATGAGGACGACGGCCCCGAGGTAGCGGCCGTCGCCGGCGTCGCGCGCGGTGAAGGCGACCCGCGAACCGAGCCGTCTCGCTTTCTCCCACGCGCCGAGGATGCGCTGCGCCTGCTCGGCGGTGTAGGGACCCGGCGTCGCCTCCCACGCTCCCGGCTCGCCGGCGGGCACGGCGGCGGCCACGTCGGCCGCGTCGGCCGGCCCGCTCACCGTGAGGGTGACGACGCCATCGCTCAACGGCCGATCGGGGAGCTCCGCCATGCCTGTCCGCCTACCCGTGTGGCTGCCTGTCTGCCTGAAGGCCGGCTGCGGATCCGCTGCCGGCCCTCGGCGGCCGGCGGACCGAAGGCTCGACGCCGGGGCTCGCCGGGGCGCGCGGCTAGCGCCGCCGCCCGGGCCGCTCGCCGAGCAGCTCGCCGGTCGACTTCAGCTCGCCCCGCGTGACGACCCGCGCCCTGCCGCGCGTGCTGCAGTGCGGGCAGGCGAGCGTCTTGTAGCTGTAGTAGGTGCCGTCGGGGTTCTTGCCCACGGCCGACGGGGTGACGAAGTTGACCGACGCGGGCGGGCGGAAGACGCGCTTGCACTTGCCGCAGCGGTAGGCGTTCTGGCGCAGGAAGAGACCGGCCATGATCCAGCTGCCGCCGATCACGAAGAGGATCGCCCAGAAGTAGCCGCGCCGCGGCTCGATGACGAAGAGCGCGAAGAGCACGATGACGGCGAAGAACGCGAGCTGGAGCGCGCTGCGCTTCCAGTCGGTGTAGAGACGCTCCCTGTAGCGCGCCACGCGCGCACCTCCTTCTCAGCGGCGGCCGTCCCGGTCACGACCGGGGCGGCCGTCTCGACACGTTGATTGTACGTGTTCGCGCGCCCGGCGCTACTCCCGGCCCACGGTGGGCACCCAGGCACGGGCGCAGAGCCGTTCGGCCTCGGCCGCATGAGCCCGGAGCCACGCGGCCTCCGCCGCACGTGCACGGAGCCGCTCGACCTCGGCCGCACGGAGCGATGCAGGATACAGGCGCGACTGTGGCGAGGTGGCGGTCGGGGCGCGCGCCGTGGTGGGCGCGACCGGTGAGGGCCGAAGCGGCACGGAGCCGAAGCCCGCGGCGGCGGCGACCCGAGTCGCCCTCACCCCCCGACGGGGCCGGCGAGGTAGTGCACGAGCAGGAAGACGCCGCCCAGACCGAGGACGACGACGGCGACGAAGAGCAGCGTCGTCAGGAAGCCGCCGAGAAACGTCCGCGCGCTGTCGGGGATCCATCCCATGCCCGGTCAGTATCGCGCATCAGGGGCCGCGGCGAAAGCCTGCGCGACGCGGCCGCCGTCACCCGTACAGGCCCTGCAGCGCCCAGGCCATGTTGCGGCCGAGGGCGCGCATCGTCTCGAGCCCCTCGGCGTCACCCTCGACGTCGCCCGGCTCGCGGCCGATGCCGACGTTCCAGTAGCTGGAGCCGACGACCAGCATCTCGTTGATCTGGAACCAGTGGTTGATCGAGTCGAAGGCGTGGATCGCCCCGGCGCGGCGGGCGACGACCACGGCCGCGCCCAGCTTGCGCGCCAGCGGGTTGCCGCTCTTGCGCGTCGCATACCCGGCGCGCTCCATCAGCGCCTGCGTCGTCGCCGTGCAGTTGGCGTAGTAGGTCGGCGACCCGAGGATGATGGCCTGCGCCTCCAGCATCTGCTCGATGCAGGCGTTGAGGCCGTCGTCCTTGAGGCCCGAGCAGCGGTTGTCCTTGGTCTCGGCGCATTTGAGGCAGGCGGTGCAGCCCGCGAAGCGCTTGCCGGCGAGCTGCACGAGCTCGGTCTCGATGCCCGCCGCGGCGATCTCGCCGAGCACGGTGCGCAGCATGACCGCCGTGTTGCCGTCGGCACGGGCGCTGCCGTTGAACGCGACCACTTTCACTTGGACCTCCTCGGGGACGGGAACTCGGGCCGCGGCCGTCGATCGGCTGCGCCCGTCTGTCGGCCGCAGCCCGCGTCCGGGTGCGGCGCTCGTGCGGCGGTGACCGCGCCTCGGCCCTCGCCGTGCTTCAACGACGACCCTCCAGCCGGTGCGCGAGGCGCACCAGGGCAAGAGTGTCGAGACCGCAGTACTCGAGCAGGCCGGCGCGCAGCTCGTCGCGCCGCTCGACCGGGGTGTGGGGGGCGATGGCCTCGTGGAAGGCGGCCTGGGCGGAGAGACCGTCGCGCACCTCCTCGAGCAGGGCGTGGTCGAGAAGTGGGTCGACGGTCGGGAGCACGTTCTTCAGCGAGTACGAACCGTGCAGCGCGGGGTGCTCGTAGTGCTCGCGCGTGAGCCGGTAGAGGTCGACGAGCCGGCCCATGACGCCCTCGAGGGCCGGCGCCAGGTCGAGCTCCATCTGCGCGAGCTCGAGCAGGCGCCACTTCTCGAAGTCGTGGTACACGAAGATCGGGCCCGCGTCGCCGGCCGCCTCCACGAGCGCTTCGGCGGCCGCCCGGCTCGGCGGCCCCCCGCTGGTATCGAGGAAGGCGCGGTGCTCGAGCACCCCCGGCTCGCGCTCGACGTGCAGCGACCATTGGAAGACGAGCTGCTGGTAGGGCTTCGTGCCGGCCCAGACCGGCACGGCGAACTGCACGGTCTCGAAGTCGAGGTAGAGGCGCGGGTACGGCAGCTCGGCGAGGTAGTGCGCGGCGCGCTCGTCGACGATGCCGAGGGCGGGGTCGGGCGGATCGGGCGGCGGCGGCACGACGGTCGCCCGCGGCGCCCGCCCCTCCCGCTCCTCGCACCACGCGAGGAACGGGCACTCGAAGGGGCGCCGGCACTGAGCCCCCGTGGCGATGACGGGCAGGCCGCCCGCCAGGACCTCCTGGAGGCCGCGCACCCACCCCGGGAGCTTGGCGAGCAGCGGCCGCACCTGGTCGGCCACCGGGATCTCCTTGAGCAGGCCGCGGTAGTCTCCCCCGCCCGGGTACACGTAGTCGGTGTCGATGACGGCCACGTTCACGACGTCCAGCGGCAGGCCTGCGCCTTCGATCGTCCAGGCCTGGATCGCGACGTCGGGCAAGTGGTGCTCCTTGAGGCGAGTCGCCGACTTGACCTCGACCATGCGCACGCGCCCGTCGCGGCGCTCGAGGATGTCGGCGCGCACGAGCACGCCCGCGTGGCGAAAGGTCGCCTCGTACAAGATCACGTCGCCGGGCCGCGCCACTGCGGCGTCGGTCTCGCGCAACGCCTGACTGAGCGGCACGCCCTCGCCGACCAGCGTGCCCCCCGGGTACAGCCCGCGGGCCACCTCGCCGAGGTCGGCGCCCGCCGCGAAGCGGCGCTGCACGTCGGGCGAGTAGACCTCGAGCTGAGGCTGATTGACGCTGAGCCACAGGCGGCGCGGGCACTGCAACCCGGCGGCGATGCGCGACTTCGAGAGGCGGGCCGTTCTCACGACCCCGATTCTAGTCGACGGCGGGCACGCACTCACGCCCGCACAGGGCTGCGGAGGGCTAGAATGCGGCAGGACGGGACAGGAGCGGCGCCAGGACCGCGGCAGGACGACACAGCGGCGGGGCCGGGATGGTGGCAGGATGCCACACCGGCGGGGCCGGGGTCGTCGCAGGAGCACACAGGCGCGGATC
>JAZBOM010000047.1:0-3506 GCA_036351205.1 Thermoleophilia bacterium
GACCGCCGCCACGGCCGCCATCGGCAGCGGCAGCCCGAGCCCGGCGAAGAACACGCCGAGCATGCCGCCGAGCATGAAGAACTCGCCCTGGGCGAAGTTGATCGCCCCCGTCGCCGCGAAGACGATCGTGAAGCCGAGGGCGACGAGCGCGTAGATCGACCCGTTCTTCAGGCCCGCGACGAGGAACTGCAGCAGTTCGTCCACGACGTCGGCCCCCGGTCCTCAGTCCCTGGCGGCGGTCGCACGTATCGACGCGAGACGCGGCCCCCGGACCCGAGAGCGGGTCCGGGGGCCGCGGGTCGCGCGCCCGCCGCGCTCCGCCTCGCGGCGGGTGCGGCGGGCCGTGCCGAGGGTTCGGCGGGCGTCTCGGCGCACGCGGGCTACTCGGCCAGCGTCCACTCGTTGCCGGCGATCTCGTACATCGTGAGGTCGCCGACGGTCATCCCGTTGTGGTCCTCGGGCGAGAAGGTGAAGGTGCCGCCGATGCCGACCCAGCCCGAGGTCGCCTCGATCTCGTCGCGGAGCGCCTCAGCGGTGATGTCGCCGTCGATGCGCCGCGCCGCCTCGACGACCAGGTAGAGGGCGTCGTAGGCGTGACCGGCGAAGGTGCTCGGCGCCTGGCCGTAGGCCGCCGTGTACCGGTCGATGAAGTCGGTCGCCACGGTGAAGGCCTCGGTGCCCTCGCCGTACGCCTCGGGGATGAGGACCTTGCCGGCGGCGAACTTGACGCCCTCGGCGGCCGCGCCGGCGCCGTCGATGAACTCGCGGCGGGCGATGCCGTGGCTGCCGAAGAGCGGCAGGTCCATGCCCAGGTCGACGGCGTTCTTGGCGATGATCGCCGCCTCCGCGCCGGCGGTCCAGAAGACCACCGCCTCGGCGTCGGAGTTCTTGATCTTCGTGAGCTGGGCGGTCATGTCGGTGTCGCCGGGGTTGAAGGTCTGGTCGGAGACCACCTCGACGCCGACCTCCGGCGCGACCGCGGCGATGACCGCCTGGCCGTCCTTGCCGAAGCCGCCGCTGTCGGTGATGAGGCCGATCTTCGTGATCCCCTGCGCCTTGATGCGCTCGAGTGTGAAGGGCACGACGATGAGGTTGGACCACGGGGTGGCGAAAACGAGCGGGTCGACCGGGCTCGTGATCACCGTGCCGCCGGCCATCGAGACCTGCGGGATGCCGGCGCGCTGGACGTCGCCCCGGGGGGCCATCGTCTGGCCGGTGCCGGTGGCGCCGATGATGGCGACGACGCCGTCCTGCTCGATCAGCTTGCTCGCCGCGGCGACCGCCTTGGCTTCGTCGGTGGCGTCGTCCTCGATGATGACCTCGACCGGCCGGCCGTTGACGCCGCCGTCGTCGTTGATCCGTGCCACTTCCATCTCGATGACGTTCTTCTCGGGCTCTCCGAGGCCGGCGTAGGTGCCGGTGAGGGAGACGATGGCGCCGATCTTGAGCGGCTCGCCGCCCTCCGCGGCCTCCTCTTCGCCGCAGGCCGCGGTCATGACCGCGAGCGAGACCGCGAGCGAGACCGCCAGTGCGGCCGTCAAGACCGCCATCGAGAGCTTCAACGTCCGTCCACGCATGGTGTGATCCTCCGTCCTCATCGTGTGCGCGCTCCGACGAGCTCAGCGGCGCGTGATGTCCTGCTTGCTGACGAGCACGGCCATGCGGTCCGCGAAGGCGGAGCCAGACGGCCGATGTCGGTGAGAGTGGTTACTACGTGAGTCGCGGGTGAGGGAGTCTGGAGGGCGGGCGCTGCGGCGGAGACGACGCGGGCGCGCGCCGGGGTGGCGCTCGCCGCCGCCCTTCCGGCGGCGTGTGCGCCGTGCGTGACGCTACCCCACAGCCTACGACTCACGCAGCCCCCCTGCGTCGCCGCGGCGACCTCTCGCTGATCCCGGCCGCCAAAGTGGGCTGCATGATAGCACGCGGCGCCGGTGCGCGTGCGCGCCGACAGGCCGCATTCTTATGCGCGGCGTCGTGCGGGAGGGGGGTGTGTCGCGTCGTCAGACCGGCGGCCTCCCGCGGCGCCGGCCACTCGTCCTCGATGCTTACGGGCCTCGCTGCCGCGGGTAGGTAGCGCTCATCGGGGCGCCGGAGGTATGACGGTGCCCACGCCAGGGGTAGAGGAGGTCACCGGGTGCAGCTTCTGAACGACCAGCACTGGCACGCCTTGCCGTGCGAGGAGGTCGTCGACTTGCTCGAGACCGACGCGACGGACGGGCTCGGGCAGTTCGCCGTGAAGCATCGGCTCGAGCAGTTCGGGCCGAACACGCTCACGCCGCCCAAGGGCAAGGGCGCGCTGCTGCGCTTCCTGCTGCAGTTCCACAACCCGTTGGTCTACATCCTGAACGCGGCGGGGGTCGTCACGCTGCTGCTCGGCGACTACATCGACGCGGGCGTGATCTTCGGGGTCGTGCTCGTGAACGCCGTGATCGGCTACGTCCAGGAGGCCAAGGCGGTCTCGGCCATCGAAGCCCTGAGTCAGTCCATGACCACGGGCGCGCGCGTCGTGCGGGAGGGGGAGACCCTCGACGTGCCGGCGACCGAGATCGTCCCCGGCGACCTCGTCCTGCTGCAGGCGGGCGACAAGGTCCCGGCCGACCTTCGTCTGCTGCGTTCGCGTGACCTGCGCATCGACGAATCGGCGCTGACCGGCGAGTCGGTGGCGGTCGAGAAGGACACCGTGGTGCGCGAGCGCGACACCACGCTCGCAGATCGTACCGACATCGCCTACGCCTCGTCGCTGGTGACGTACGGCACCGGCGCCGGCCTGGTGATCGCCACCGGCGACTCGACCGAGGTGGGCCGCATCTCGCGCCTGATCGCCGAAGCCGAGGACCTGCAGACGCCGCTGACGAAGAAGATCGCGGCGTTCAGCCGCATCCTGCTCATCGTGATCCTCGCGCTCGGCGCCGTGACCTTCGCCGTCGGCTTGCTGCGCGGCGAGACGGCGGCCGAGATGTTCAAGGCGGCGGTCGCCCTCGCCGTCGGCGCCATCCCCGAGGGGCTGCCGGCCGCCGTCACCATCACGCTGGCCATCGGCGTCAACCGGATGGCTCGCCGCCGGGCCATCATCCGGCACCTCCCGGCCGTCGAGACGCTCGGCAGCACGACCGTGATCTGCTCCGACAAGACCGGCACGCTCACCGAGAACCAGATGACCGTGCAGCGCCTGGTCGCCGGGGGCCGGCTGTACGCGATCCAAGGGTCCGGCTACGCACCCGAGGGCTCGATCGAGCTGCTGCCGGCCGGCGGCGACGGCGGGCTCGACGACGCCGGCCTCGAGGTGCTGCGCGCGGGCCTCCTCTGCAACGACAGTCGCATCTTCGAGGAGGAGGGTCGCTGGCTGGTGCAGGGCGACCCGACCGAGGGCGCGCTCGTCACCTCGGCGCTCAAGGCCGGGCTCGAGGCCGAGGCGGTCGCCGCCGACCTCCCGCGCATCGACGCCATCCCCTTCGAGTCCGAGCACCAGTACATGGCCACCCTGCACGACGCCGGCGACGGGCGGC
>JAZBOM010000048.1:0-4018 GCA_036351205.1 Thermoleophilia bacterium
GAAGGGCTCGAGCGCGCAGTGACGGTCGAGCAGCTCGCGCAGGACCGTGCCCGGCGAGTACCCGGTGTCGCAGACCACGGCCAGGCGGTAGCGGTCGGCGAGGGCCGGAAGCGTGTAGATGAGACCGGGGACGGGCTCGGGCGGGATGTCGAGCAGGATGCGCTCGAAGGCCGTGGTCAGGCGGTCGTGCACCTCGTCCGGCACCCTGGCGCGCAGGCTGCCGAGCACGGCGTCGAGGATCTCGCCGCCGCTCGGCGTGCGCACCTCATCGTGCCAGACGCGCTCGAAGAAGTCGAAGCCGAAGCGAAGGGCCTCGTCGTAGGCGCTCGGCGGCAGGCTGTGGCCGAGCGCCTCGAGCTCTTCGCGCAGGATCTCGACGCGGCGCTGCTCGCGCTCGCGGCCGCGCGCGTCGACGAACAGCGTGTTCCAGAAGTCGAGGGTCACCGCGCGGAGCATGCCGGTAGCGTACCAGAGCGGGCGCCGGAGCTCGCCCGGCCACCCGTCTGCCGGCCCCCCGCCGACCGGTTGGCGCCCCTCCGGCGTCGCCTCGCTCGGTGTGCCGCAGGCGAGGCCGACGGCCGGCGTCCTTGTCGGCTCCGCGTCCTCACAGTACTATCGGAGTCGAGGGCAGGCCCGGCGACCAGCCGATCGCCGCGGCCGTCCCGGCATCGGGCTCGGGTCACGGGCTCGTCGAGAGGGGGGTCATGCGAAAGACCGTGTACATCGCACTCTGCGCTGCGTTGTCAGTCGCGTCGCTGCTCGTCGGAGCCTGCGGCGGGTCCGAGAGCGACTCGGCCGGGTCCGCCGCCGGGAGCACTCCCGGCGCGGCGACGGAGATGGTCGAGGTCGCCGCCTTTGAGGGGACCACCACGGCGACGACGGAGCCGTTCACCCTCCAGGGCGGGGCGCAGCACCTGGAGTTCCAGGTGGATCGCGGCTCCGCGGGGAGGATCCACTTCGCGATCGTGAGCACGGCCGGCGACCAGCGAGTCGAGCTCTTCGACAGCGGCGTGTACGCCCCCTCGGAAGGCGCCGAGTTGGAGGGCTCCAGCTACACGGAGCTGGGGGTCGGGGACTATGTCATCGTCGCGGAGTGCGAGGGCGGCCGGTCCTGGTCGGTCACGGTGCGCGAGGAGAGGTAGACAGTCCGACTCGGGCGCGCCGCCGCGCGGGTGGCCCGGCAGGACGAGGAGGAACTGGCAGCGCGTACGGGATTCGAACCCGTGTTACCGGCGTGAGAGGCCGGCGTCCTAGGCCCCTAGACGAACGCGCCGCGATGGGGCAAGCGGGCGGACATGATACCAGATAACGCTCCGGGCGTTCACCTCGCCGCGCGCGAGGCGCGTGCCTGCTTCGAGCGTGCGCGCCCGTGCGGCCCGGCCCCTCGGTATCACGGGGTCCTTGACCTGAGCCGGGTCAGCGCACCGTGAACGCGTGCGTGCCCCAGGGCGAGTCGGCCACCGCGTCGGCCACCGCCTGTGCGTTGTCGCCTCTCCGCAGCGCCTTGAGGATGCCGTCGTAGTACCCGTTGTGGAGCGTGTTCAGAGTCGCCTTGAAGCCCTGCTGCCAGCTCACGTAGGCCTTGACCCCGACGGAGTTCATCGAGGTCGAGCCCGGCATCGTCCAGGTGGTGTTGAGCGGGTTGTAGTGCGCCGAGTTGTTCCAGTGGCCGCCCTCGGCCATCTCCCAGGCGACCATGGCGGCCAGGTTCGGCGTCGTCAGCGGGGCGCCGAGGCTCCTGAGCAGGGCCTTGGCCCAGGTGAGCTGGTTGTAGCCGCCCTTCGGCGCCTTCGCCAGCCCCTTGGGGAGTTGCCCGACGAGGATCTCCTCGATGCGCGCCGTCAGGCCCTCGAGCAGGGCGCGCCGCTCGGCCAGCGCGTCGTCCAGCGTCGCGCGCTGCTCCTCGAGTCGCGTCTCGAGGACCAGGGTGCGCTCGCGCCGCTCGGCGAGGCCGGACTCGAGGCCCTCGGCGGCCTCGGTCAGGCGCATCAGCTCGAGCTGGGCCTTCTGGTCCTCGTCCATGACGCGGCGCAGCATGCGCACGTCGGCCTCGAGGTCGGCGAAGCTCCCGGCGCGGGCGAGGACGTCGAGCCACGTCGCCTCCCCGCTCTTGTACATCGCCGTCAAGTGGGCGGCGACGACCGTCGTCTGCGCCGCGAGCAGCGACTCCGTGCGGGCGAGCTCGACGCGCGTCTCGACGAGCTCGCGCCCGACGCCGTCGAGCTCGGCGCGGGTCGCCTCGTAGGCGCCGGCGACGCTGTCGATCTCGCCCCTCAGGCGCTGCATGCCGGCGCGCACGCGCTTCGCCTCCTCCTGCAGCTCGCGCAGCGAGCGGCCGTCATCCTTCTTGACGACACTGAAGACGTCGGCGTCCTCGTCGCTGCGCGCCCCGCTCGGCTCGGCCGGCGCCGACGCCGCCGCGGCCAGCGTCAGCAGCGCGAGCACGGCGAGGAGGCCCGCGAGGCGCGTGGCGAGCAGGGTGTCGAAGCGGCGTCTCATCCTGGGCTCTGTATCGGCCCCACGCAGGCAGGCTTTACAGGCCGGGGTCGAGGGTGGGGGAGAGCACGCCGCCGGGGGGCGCTGGTATGCTTGCGCGACCGGGAGCCACGCGAGGAGGGAGCGGGTGCGGCGACGCCGGCACCACGACCACCGTCTGGAGACGACGACCGACGTGCGCGTGCGTCGCCTGCGCGTGGCGGCCGGCGAGCGGTACGTCGCCTTCGGCTGGGACTACCCGGGCAGCACGCTCCTCGAGGTCCGCATCCTGCGCTCAACGCGTGGCTTCGCCGCGGTCCCCGACCCGGGCGCCGAGCAGCGCCTCGTCTACGACGACGTGAGCGGCTCGTTCCGCGACACCGGGCTCGAGTGCGGCGTGCGCTACTACTACACGGTCTTCGCCCGTCACCCCGGCGGCGAGTGGGTGCGCTGGGAGGAGTCCTGCGTCCGCCCCGGCGCGCGGCGCGCGGCGCGGCTGCGGCGGCTGCTGCCCTGGGCGGCGGCCGTGCTGCTCCTCGTCGTCGCCCTCGGGGCCGCCGCCACGGCGAGCGCCCAGGACGACGAAGAGGCGCCCGCCCCCGAGCCGACCGCCGCCGAGGCCGCCCTCGAAGAGGCGGCGCGCGCCGACCCCCGGGTCGCCACCATCCTCGCCGGCGTCGAGGCCGAGGCCACGGTGACCACCGAGACCGGCCCGCTGTCGCCGCTCGGCGGCGGCGTCACGTTCATGTGGCCGATCGAGCAGTCCCGAGCCACCACCGTCGAGTGGCCGGTCCTCGACCGGGCCGCCACCGACGCCGAGCCGGAGACGCGGCGCCTGGAGTTCGAGGAGCTCACCGGGATGGCGGTCGTGGTCGACGGCGAGAGCGGGACGGTACGCGAGATCTATCCGGCCGGCGGAACGGCGGCCTATGTCATCCGCAAGGACACGACGACGCCCTGGTCCGACCTGCCCTGGCTCGTGGACCAGCCGTGGCTGCCGCTCCCGCTCTTCATGGCCGTCGCCGCCGGCATGGCGATCCACGCCTTCGTGCGCTCGCGGGCGTGGCGGCGGCGCACCCCGTCCATGGCGCGCCACGATCGCCAGGCGCTCGGCCGGCTCGCGGTCATCGTCTTCCTGATCGCCGGCGTCGTGGCTCAGCTCTGGGTCGTCGTCTCCGCGGCCCAGGAGGACCTGCCCTACGAACGCCCCTTAGACCCGGGCAGCCTGCAGGTGCTGCCGGTCCTGCTCTTCCCCGCCGCCCTGTACCTGGCGGCGCTGGTGCTCGAGGTGCTGACCATGCCGCACCGCGGGTCGTGGGGCCTCGTCGCCGTGATGGCGGCCGGCACGTACGTCTACTCGGTGGTGGTGATGATGCGCGTCGCCACCGACGACGTGTCGCTGGTCCTGTAGCTGCTCCTCGGAGCACTGATGCTGCTCAGCCTGCCGCGCGCGTTCGGCGCCGGCCGCATGGGGTGGAGCCGCAGCGCGACCTTCTCGCGCTCGTAGCGGCGCACTATGATGTTCGGGCACGGTCGTCGTGTC
>JAZBOM010000049.1:0-5495 GCA_036351205.1 Thermoleophilia bacterium
CGCCGGACCGCGCTCGCACGTCGCCGCCGGGCGACTCTCGTTCGCGGCTCTCCGGCGCGGCGACCGGTGCGCGCGGCGGCTCGCGCCGTCGGGGGCGCCTAGGCCGGGCCGGCGCCCTGTCGCCTCATGAGGGCGTCGACGCCGTCGAGGATGAGGTCGAGGCCGAAGTCGAACGGCAGGTAGACCGGGTCGTGCCGAGGGGCGAAGGCGCCGCCCTGGACGGCCCGGATGAGCGCGGGATACTGCTCGGGGTCGAGCACGGACTGCAGCAGCTCGCCGAACGCCTCCGCGGCTTGCTCGGGGTGCTCGAACGCCCCCATCTGCACCCCGTGGACGGCGGTCGCCGCCAGGCGGGCCTGGTTCGATACATAGCCGCTGAGCAGCAGCAGGATCGCGAGCTTCTCGAACTCACTCAGGGGGACGTCGCCGAAGGCGCGCAGGCCGAGCTCCATCCAGGCGATCTGGCTGGGCGTGCCGGCTCTCTCGATGTAGCGCACCTCGTCGAGCCACGGGTGCCGCTCGGTGATCAGCTGCTGCGCGCGGGTCCAGACGGTCAACCCCGCGCGCCAGTCGCCGGTCGGCACCTCGAACCCCGGCGCCGGCTGCGAGGCCGTGTCGTGCATGAGCAGGAGAAGGTCGTCCTTGCTCGTCACGTAGCGGTAGAGCGACATCGTCGTGAAGCCGAGGCGCTCGGCGACTCGCTTCATCGAGACGGCGCCGAGGCCTTCGGCGTCGGCCAGCTCGATGCCGCTGGTGACGATGCGCTCGAGGCTCAATCCCAGCCGGGGCTCACGGTCGAGCTCCCCGCGCCTCCACAGACGCTCGAGTCCGGATGGCGGTCTGCTGCTCATCTCTCCCTCCACGCTCGTTGTATCGAGTATACACGAAAAGTACTTGACAATCTCTGTGTATGTCGTACACTACGCGTGTACAGAGTACACAACGTGGAGGGAAACAGGCAAATGGACGCTATCTCTGTGAAGGGCCTGGTGAAGCGTTTCGGCCGGCACACGGCCCTCGACGACCTCGACCTGGCGGTCGAGGTGGGCCAGGTCCACGGCTTCCTCGGGCCCAACGGGGCCGGCAAGACCACGACCCTGCGGATCCTGCTGGGCCTGCTCGACCAGGACGGCGGGGCGGCCTCGGTCCTGGGCATGGATCCGTGGCGCGACGCCGCCGCCCTGCACCGCCGGCTGGCCTACGTGCCCGGCGAGGTCAGCCTCTGGCCCAACCTCACCGGCGGCGAGGTGATCGACCTGCTCGGCTCCCTGCGCGGCGGGCTCGACCGGGCGCGCCGCGCCGAGCTCATCGAGCGCTTCCAGCTCGACCCGACCAAGAAGTGCCGCGCGTACTCGAAGGGCAACCGCCAGAAGGTCGCCCTGGTGTCGGCCTTCGCGTCGGGCGCCGAGCTCTACCTGCTGGACGAGCCCACGTCCGGGCTCGACCCGCTGATGATGGCCGTCTTCCAGGACGTGGTCCACGAGGCGCACGACGCCGGCGGCACCGTGCTGCTGTCGAGCCACATCCTCTCCGAGGTCGAGGCGCTCTGCGATCACGTGACGATCGTCCGCGGCGGCCGCACCGCCGATTCGGGCACCTTCGAGGAGCTCCGTCACCTCACACGCACGACGGTCGTCGTCGAGACCGCCGAGCCGCCGTACGGGCTGGCCGGTCTCCCGGGCGTGCACGACGCCCGCATCGAGCACACGCGGGCCGAGTTCTCCGTCGACCACGCCGACCTGAACCGCGTGCTGGGGCACCTCGTCGGCCTCGGCGTGCGCGCCCTGACCACCTCGCCGCCGACGCTCGAGGAGCTCTTCCTGCGGCACTACGAGGACGCCTCCGCTCGCGATGCGGACGGCGGCCTCGATCTCGTCCCGTCGAGGCCGGACGATGTCCAGCCAACGTCCGACCCGACCGAGTGTGCGTCCGACCTCGCCACGTCAACGTCCGACCTCGCCGAGTCGTCCCTCGACGACGCCCCGTCAACCTCCGACCTGGAGCTGGTCCGATGAACGCCCTGACCGGAACGACCCACCTCATCCGCCTCGCCCTGCGGCGGGATCGCTTCGTGCTCACCTTCTGGGTCCTCGCCCTGGCGGTCTTCCTGACGGCGACCACGCACATGTCGGTCAGCGGACTGCCGACGCCGGACGACGTGGTCACCGAGACGCAGTTCATGGCCGGCAACCCCGGCATGCGCCTGCTCGGCCTGTCGGCGGGGGCCAGCGTCGGCGCCTACGCGATGAGCCGCAGCTACCTCACGCTGGCGATCCTGGCCGCCGTGATGAGCACGCTCGCCGTCGTGCGTCACACGCGCCGGAGCGAGGAGACGGGCCGCGACGAGCTCCTGCGCGCCGGCGTCGTCGGGCCCTGCGCGAGCCTGGCCGCCGCGGTGACGGTGACGCTGGCGGCGAACGTCGCGCTGGCGCCGCTCCTCGGGCTGGCGATGATCGTCAACGGCCAGCCGGCGGCCGGTTCGTTCGCCGCCGGCGCCGCCATCGCCGGCGTGGGCCTGGCGTTCACCGGCGTCGCCGCGGTGACCTCGCAGGTCGCGTCGACCGCGCGCGGAGCCAGCGGGCTCGCCATGGCGGTCCTCGCCGCGGCCTTCGCCGTCAGCGGCGTCGGGAACATGCTCGGCCACGTGGACGCGAGCGGAGTGGTCGCCTACAGCGCCTGGCCGAGCTGGCTGTCGCCGATCGGCTGGGGGTACGAGATGCGCCCGTTCGGCGGTGACCACTGGTGGCTGCTCGGCCTGTTCGGCATCTTCACCGCCGTGTTGATCGCCGCCGCCGGCCGTTACGCCGCGCGGCGCGACTACGGCGCCGGCGCGCTCGCGCAGCGGACCGGCCGGGCCGCCGCCTCGCCGCGCCTCCGCGGCCCCTTCGGGCTCGCCTGGCGCCTGCAGCGCCCGGTCTTCCTCGCCTGGCTGGCCGGCCTGACCGGCTTCGGCCTGGTCTTCGGGTCGGTCGCCGAGAGCGCGACGACCATGGAAGGCACGATGCGCGAGTGGTACGAGCAGATGGCGGGCACGAGCCGGCTGTTCGACGCCTTCGCGACCTCGATGATCGAGATGGCCGGCATGGTCGCCGCCATCTACGCCGTGCAGGTGCTGCTCAGGATGCGCGAGGAGGAAGCCCGCGGCCGGCTCGAGCCCGTGCTCGCCGCCGCCGTGAGCCGCCCGCGGTGGGTGGCGGCCTACGTCCTCACGGCGACCCTCGGCGCGGTCGTGCTGCTCGTGGCCTTCGCCGTCGCCATGGGGCTGACGGCCGGGGCGGCCCTGGGCGATACCTCCGGCCTGCTCGGCGACCTGCTGGGCGCGGCCCTGGCCCAGCTGCCGGCCGTGCTCGTCATCGCCGCCGCCGTGGTCGCGGCCTTCGCCCTGCTGCCACGCCGCGCCGTCGTCGTGTCGTGGCTGGTGCTCGGGGCGTCCGTCCTGCTCAGCCCCGTCTTCGGGCTCAGCCTCGGGCTGCCCGACTGGGTGCTGGACCTCTCGCCGTTCGCGCACCTGAAGGCGCCGGCCGCCGAAGTCGGCGCGGTGGCGATCCTCGCCCTGCTCGGTGTCGCGGCGGGTCTGATCGCCACGGGTCTCGCGACCTTCAGGCGCCGCGACCTCGCGACCTGATCGGGTGCTCGCGGCGGGTCTCGCGAGCTTCCGCCGCCTTGACCCCGTGCCCGGGTGACATTGAGACCCCATCCGGGGGCGGGTGAGAGACTGCCGGGCCGGCGCTCCTTCGGGAGCGCCGGCCACGGCCTCATACGGGCTACGCCCCACGCCGGCTCAGCCGGCGTCGCCCTCCTCCTCGCGCGGGAGCGACGTGACCAGGCACTCGGCCACACCGTGGCCCTCGACGGCGAGCACCTCGAAGGCGACGCCGTCGTAGGCGACCGCGTCGCCGACCTCGGGCGGGCGGTCGAGGAGCGTGAGCACGAGGCCGCTCACCGTGTCCACGTCCTCGTGCTCGAGCTCGGCGCCGAAGTGCTCCCCGACCTCCTCGATGCGGACGGTGCCGGCGACGTGCAGGCGACCGGCATCGTCGGTCCACGAGTTGGGCCGCTCGGCCTCCTCCTCGATCTCACCGACCACCTCCTCGAAGAGGTCCTCGATGCTCACGAGCCCCGCCGTGCCGCCGTGCTCGTCGAGGATGATCGCGAGCTGCATGTTCTCGCGTCGCATCGCCGCCAGCACCACGTCGACCTGCGCGGTCTCGGGCACGTAGGGCACGGGTCGCAGCGGAGAGCCTTCGGGCGCGGCCTCGTGCGTGAGCAGCCGCAGGACGTCCTTGACGTGCAAGATGCCCGCGATCTCGTCGAGATCCTCGCGATAGACGGGGTAACGCGTGTGCGGCGCCGAGATCAGCAGCTCGACGATCTCCTCCCGGCTCGCGTCGAGCGGGATGCCGACGATGTGCACGCGCGGCACCATCACCTCGGCCGCCGTCAGGTCGGCGAAGTCGAGCAGCTCCTGCAGCACGCGCCCGGACTCGTCGCCGAGCTTGCCGCCCTCGAGACTCTCGCGCACGATGTAGCGCAGCTCCTCGGCGGTGTGGTACTGCTCGACGCTCCCGCGCTGCCGCTCGACACCGAACAGGCGAAGGATGACGTTGCCGATGCCGTTGAGGGCCATGACGAGGGGGTAGAAGAGGATCCTGATGGCGCGCATCACCGGGCTCACGAGCACCGCCGTGTGCTCCGCGCGCTGCAGGGCGATGGACTTCGGCACCATCTCCCCGGCCACGATGTGCACGTAGGTCATGACCGTCACGGCGACGGCGCTGGCGAGGCCGTGGGCGGCGACCGGCGCGAGCGACCCGAGCCCCTCGAAGGGCGCTTCGAGCCAGCCGGCGACGACTTCCTCCCCGTACATCCCCAAACCGAGGCTGGCGAGGGTGATGCCGATCTGCGCGGTCGCCAGGTACCGGTCCTGGCTGCGCGGGTCGTGGAGGATCGCGCGGAGGCGCGCCACCCGCTTGTCGCCTGCCACGGCGCGCCGCTCGATGGCGGCGCGCGGCGCGCCGACGAAGGCGAACTCGGCCGCCACGAAGAGGGCGTTCAGCAGCACGAGCCCGGCGATGATGAGGAGGGGGACGACGACGTTCATCGGCGTCCCTGCTGACGCCCGATACGCAGGGCCGGCAAACGGCGGCGTCGCGGGGGCCGGGCGGCGGTCCCGCCCTTGAACTCGTCACCGAGCTCGCCGAACACCTCTTCGAGCACGTCCTCCAGGGTGACGAGGCCGACCATGCCGCCGCGCTCGTCGGTGACCACGCCCTGCTGGCTGCGTCCCTCCCGCAGGATCGTCAGGACCCTGTCGGCGCTCGTCGACGCGTCGACCCGGACCACCGGGCGCAGCAGGTCGTCGAGCGTCACTCGGTCGACCTCCCCCCTCGCGACGGCGAGGGCGACCTGCTTCGTCTGGAGCACCCCGATGACGTTGTCGCGGCTGCCCCGGTACACCGGCAGCCGCGTGTAGGGACTCTCCATGACCTCGGCCA
>JAZBOM010000050.1:0-3044 GCA_036351205.1 Thermoleophilia bacterium
CTGGCGCACGACATCAGCAGCGACGGGCGGCGCTTCGCGCCGTACGAGCGCGTGCACCGCGTGCGCCTCTGGCCGCGGGATTTCCGCGTCGGCCACGAGCTCACGCAGACCCTGAAGCTGCGCCGGCAGGAGTTCCTGCGCCTCTACTCCAGCGAGGTCGACGAGCTCTACGCGCCCTGAGCGCGCGAGTCACGCGCGCGGGCGTGCGTCACGCGCGCGGGCGTGCGAGTGCGGCGCGGGGCAAGTCGGCCGCTCGGCGACGCACCCACTCAGTGGCCGCGCCCGCGCTCCTCCGCCTCGCTGACGACGGCGTCGATCTGCGCGGTCACGTCGGCGGGCAGCGCCGCGGGGTGGTGCTCCTCGAGGATCTGCTTGGCCGCCTCCTTGGCGGCGTCGTAGGCGCCCTGCGCCCCCGACGCCTCCCAGTCCTCGCGCACGCGGCGGTCGAGGAGCCGCGGCTGGCTCTGTGCGCGCATGTGGCGCAGGGTCGAGTCGAGGGAGAGGAAGTCGCCGAAGGAGCCGACGGCGTGGATGTCGTCGAGCCCCATGGTCTCGTCGTTGACCGGCACGCCCTGCACGGCGTGCTTCACCATGCGCGCCAGGTCGTTGTCGAGCACGTACTGCGCGTAATCGAAGGTGACGCCCGATTCGGTCATCCCCGCCCCGTAGATCAGGTTGGCCCCTGCCAACGCTGCCGTGAGGGCGGTCATCGTCTTCTCGTGACCGGCCTGGACGTCGCCGAGCTTCGAATCCGCCTACAACCCGGCCACGAAGCTCGGCAGCAGGTAGCGCTGGGCGAGCTGGGCGACGCCGGCGCTGAGCAGGCCGAGCTCGGGCGAGCCGACGGAGGCGGCCGCGAAGCGCAGGTCCATGGCCGTCGTCGACGAGCCGTAGATCGTCGGCGCGCCGCGCGCCGTGAGCTGCGCCAGCGTGAGGCTCGCCAGTACCTCGCAGTTGTGGATCACGAGCGTGCCGGCGAGGGTCACGGGGGACGACCCGCCCGACATCGCCATCGAGGTGACGTTGTTGGGGATGCCGTGCCGCGCCGAGGCCATGATGACCTCGGCGGCGTCCTGCGTGATCTTGAGCGGGCTCACGGGGCACTCGCAGAAGTAGACCAGGGGCCGCTCGCGCAGCTCGTCTTCGCCGCCGGCGATGGCGGCGCCCATGCGCACGATCGCGTCGACGTCGTAGGTCGACATGGCCCCCGTGCCGACGCACTTGGTCGTGTTCTTGAGGCCGACCGACGCGTCGCGGATGGCGAGCGTGTGCTCGGGCCCGTCGCGCCCCTCGACGGCGTGCTCGTAGGTGTCGATCTCGCTGAGGTAGTCGGTCATGCGCGCCAGGTCGGCGACGTCCTGCACGGTCGAGGTGCGGTACTCGTCGGTGCGCGGGTCGAGCACCATGATGCCGGCGCTGAAGTTGGTGAAGCCGACCCGGCCGCCCTCGAGCACCACGTCGTTCTCGGGCACCCGCCCGCAGAGACGCACGCTGCTCGGCGCCGAGCGGATCGCGTCTTCGACGATGTGCGGCGGGATCTTGACGATCTTGGTCTCGCGGTCGACGCGGCAGCCGCCGTCGGCCATGACGTCGAGCGCCTCGTCGCTCTCGACGAAGACGCCGGTGCGCTCGAGCACCTCGAGCGTGCCGCGATGCAGATCGTCGAGGTCGGCGTCGCTGAAGACCTGGAGGCGCAGACCGACGCTGCGCCGCACCCCGGCCTGGAGATTGCGTTTCACTGGCGCGCTCCTTTGGCTCGTGACTCTCAGGGAGGCAGGCTACCACTGCGGGGCCCGACGAGGCATCCGCGCACCGGTGCCGAGCCGTTGCGGCAGGCGCCGGGCGGTGCGAAGCCGTCACGGAGGGGGCCGGGCGATTCACGCTGCGGCGCGCCGGGTACGACGCAGGAACGCAGGTCCGACGGTCGCCGCAGGTCGGCGATCCACGTCCAGACAGGGGGCGAGAGCGGGATGATCCACACGACCCCGTTCCACGAGCGCACCGCCGCGCTGAACGAGACCCAGCTCTGGAGTCACTGGTCGAACCATCTCGTCGCCGGCCGCTACCAGCTGAGCGACAAGGCCGAGTACTTCGCCGTGCGCAACGCCGCCGGCCTCTTCGACACGAGCCCGCTCTACAAGTACCGCGTCACCGGGCGGGAGGCGGAGGCGTTCCTCGCCGGAGTGCTCGCTCGCGACATCCGCGCGTGTGCCCCCGGGGGCGCCCAGTACACGTGCTGGCTCGACGAGCGCGGCTTCGTCGTCGAGGACGGCGTCGTCCTCCGCCCGGCGCGCGATGAGTTCGTGCTGACCAGCGCCGAGCCCAACCTCGCCTGGTTCGCCGAGCGCATCGGGCGCCGGGACGTGCGCATCGAGGAGGTCAGCGACGAGCTCGGCGCGCTCGCCCTGCAGGGCCCCCGCTCGCGCGACCTGCTCGCGAAGCTCGTCCCGCAGGTCGCGCAGCTGCCGTACTTCGGCGTGACCGTGGGCGAGATCGGCGGCGCTGAGGTCACGGTCAGCCGCACCGGGTTCACCGGCGACCTCGGCTACGAGCTCTGGGTCGGCGCCGAGGACGCGCTCCGCGTCTGGGACGCGCTCTGGGAGAGCGTGCAGGGCCACGGCGTGCAGCCGTTCGGCCTCGACGCCCTGCAGATGCTGCGCATCGAGGCCGGCCTGCTCGAGATCGGCGCCGACTTCGACTCGAGCCGCTACGCCTGGAACGACGCGCACCGCTCGACGCCGCTCGAGCTCGGTTGGGGCCGGATGATCGGCGACCTGAAGAAGGACGACCGCGCCTTCGTCGGCCGGCGCGCCTTGGAGCGCGAGATCGCCGAGCGGACCTCGCGCTGGGCGATGCGCGGCCTCGTCGTCGACTGGCAGGACTACGACCGGGTCTACGGCGAGGCCGGGCTGATCCCGCCCAAGGACCACACCCCGGTCGTCGAGGACGCGATGGTCTACGACGACGGCTACCGGGGGCGCGTGGGCTACGCGACGGCGTTCATGTACTCGCCGGTGCTGCAGCGCCACATCGCGCTCGCCCGC
>JAZBOM010000051.1:0-3257 GCA_036351205.1 Thermoleophilia bacterium
GAGCTTCACTCTTTCACCCGCGTCGTGCTCGGCCAGCTCCAGAGCCCGAGCGAAGTGGCGCTCCGCCGCGGCGACATCGAGGCGCAGCGCCCGGTCACCGGCCCGTCCGAGCCGCGCGATCGTCGGCGAGACCAGCGAAGCGGCCAGCTCCGCATCGTCCACGGCTCGCGCCAAGTCGAGCGCCGCCGTGGAGTGGTGGGCGAGGATCTCGGCGAACTCGTCGTTCCGCTCGCCGACCTGCCGCTCGATCCAGAGCGCGGCGGCCTCGTGCTTGCGCGCCCGCACCTTGCGCGGCAGCTGCCCGTAGGCCACGTCGCGGGCAAGAGCGTGCCAGAAGAGGTACTCGGCCTCACCCTCCATCGCCCGTCTCAGGACAGGGCGCACGAGGTCGCGGGCGGCGAGTGCGGCCATGCCCTCGTCGACCGCGCTCGCGTCGCGACCCGAGAGCGCCACGACGCCACCGCGCCAGAAGGTCTCCCCGATGACTGCGGCGTCGCAGAGCAGCGCTTTGTGCTCGGAGGGCAGCGTGTCAAGTCGCGCGGCGAGCACAGCCTGCACGGTCTCAGGCAGGGGCAGGTCCGCGTCCGTCGCGAGGTGGCAGCCGTCGGGCGTGCGCACGAGCAAGCCACGGTCGAGCAGCAGGCGCACGTACTGCTCGGCGTAGAGGGGGTTGCCGCCGGCTACGTCCACCAGGCGACCCCATGCGTCCGCCGCCGGCTCGGCGTCGAGGAGGTGGGCGATCAGTGCGCCGGCCTCTTGCTGCGACAGGGTGGGCAGTGTGATGCGGCGAGGCCGATCGCCTGCCGCGGCGGCCGTCAGCGCCCCCTCGTGCTCCTGAAGCAGCTCGGGCCGTGTCGTGGCGACGATGAGCAGCGGGACCTCGAGGTCCCGGGACAGCAGATGCTCGACAAATGACAGCATGGCTTCGCCGGCCCAGTGCAGGTCCTCGAGGACCACCACGGTCGGTCGGGCGCTCGCGATGAGCTCGAGGAAGCGTTTCCAGGCGGCGAAGTTCTCCTCGCGAGCGGCCTGGGGCGCCTCGAGGCCGAGCAGGGGACGGAGGCGCTGGCGAAGCCAGGGTCCGTCCTCGCCCTCAGGGAGCACGGCCTCGAGCTTGGCCTCGACGGTCGCGACATCGTCGAAATCCAGGATCCCGGCCTGCCCCTTGAGGATCTCGCCGAGCGCCCAGAAGGTGACCCCCTCACCGTAGGGCAGGCAGCGACCCTGGCGCCAGTTGACGAGCTCGGGAGATGCATCAAGCGCGCGCGCGAATTCGAGCACGAGCCGGCTCTTGCCGATGCCCGGCTCTCCGACGAGCAAGACGACGCGGCTCTCGTTCAGCCGTGTCGCCTGTCGCAGCGCATCGTGCAGGACTGCGAGCTCGTCCTCGCGACCGAGGAACGGCGTGGCGGTCGTGCCGTCGGTGCGCAGGCCGGTGCGCGCAAGGGCCTGCTTGGCGAGCCACGTCGCGACCGGCTCGGCCTTGCCCTTGGCGGCCACCGGCGGCAGATCCTCGTACTCGATGACGCGTTCTGTGAGCTCGCGGGTGAGGGCGCCGACGGCGACGCCGTTGGGCGGCGCGGCTGCCTGCAGCCGCGCCGCCACGTTGACCGCGTCGCCGGCGAGGAAACCGCGCCCCGACGACGGACCGACGTCGAGGCGGACGAGGGCCTCACCCGTGTTGACGCCGACGCGGACATCGAGAGCGGCGCCATCGGGTCGCGTCAGGCCGTCGAGCGCCTCGATCAGGCGCAGACCCGCTCGCACGGCGCGCTCGGGGTCGTCTTCATGCACGGCGGGCACACCGAAGACGCCGACAACGGCGTCGCCGATGAACTTCTCCACGGTGCCGCCGTGGCGTTCGATCACCTTGCGTGCGGCCTCGTGGTAACGGCCGAGCAGGGCGTCGACGTCCTCGGGGTCGGCGGCCTCGCTCATGGCCGTGAAGCCGACGAGGTCGCAGAACAGGGTGGTGACGACCTTGCGCTCCTCGGCGATCGGCGGCGGGGCGGCGAGCGCCGCCCCGCACGCCATGCAGAACCTGGCGTCGTCGGGGTTCTCGGCGGCGCACGCTGCGCAGACCGTCATCGCGGTCTCCGTCCCTCGCTTACGTGCACGCCCACCACGGCCTCACGTCGTGGCCGCGCCGCTCGTACCACTCGTCGCCGCCGTAGACCAGCACCGATCGGCGCGTGAGATAGCCGGGTCGCCCCTCGGCAGCGGCGCGCTCCGCGGCGCTCGCCGCCAGCCTCTGGTAGTTCTCCAGGCCGCGAAACGCATCGGCGGCCACGGTCACTCCCGCCTTCGCCTCGACCGGCACCCTGCTCGCCCCGAGGTCGAGCAGGACATCCACCTCGCGGCCATTGCTGTCGCGCCAGAAGTACAGGGGCGGGCGCTCCCCGTGGTGCACAAACAGCTTGATGAGCTCCGACACCACGAACGTCTCGAACACGGCGCCGCGCAAAGGGTGCACGCGCAAGTCGGCGGCCGTTCGCACGCCGAGCAGGGCGCACATCAGCCCTGTGTCCAGGAAGTAGAGCTTGGACGTCTTCACCAGACGGCGCGAGAAGTTCTCGTGGTGAGGCCGCAGCATCGTGACGATGTACGACGCGGACAGGATGGAGAGCCAGCGTGACACCGTCACGCGGCTCACGCCGGCATCGCTGCCCAGCGACGTGAGGTTGACCACCTGACCGGAGCGGCCGGCGCACAGGCCGACAAAGCGCGCGAAGCTCGCGAGGTCGCCGATGGCGCCAGCCAGACGGGCATCGCGCTCCACGTAGGTGGTGAGGTACGAGTCCAGCCACGGCGACGGCTCGAGGCCGCGATCATGGATGGCCGGGTACATGCCGGCGAAGAGCACGTCGTCGAGCGAGCCGGGCGCGGTCGCCGGCGTCGCGCCGGCGTGACTGCCGAAGGGGGCGGCCTCCGCCCACGCGTCCGGCGTCAGCGCCGGACGCCGCCACAACTCGGCCGCCGAGAACGGCAGCAACTCCAGCACGGCGGCACGCCCCGCCAGCGACTGCGAGACCTGGGCGCCGAGCAGAAACTGCTGTGACCCCGTGAGCACGAACGGGCCGGCGCGACGCTCGTCGACCACCTGCTGAAGATACGAGAAGAGTTCGGGCACGCGCTGCGCCTCGTCGACGATCACTCCCGCCTTCGCCTCGACCGGCACCCTGCTCGCCCCGAGGTCGAGCAGGACATCCACCTCGCGGCCATTGCTGTCGCGCCAGAAGTACAGGGGCGGGCGCTCC
>JAZBOM010000052.1:0-2051 GCA_036351205.1 Thermoleophilia bacterium
CCGCAGTCACGCGGGTCGCAGCTCGTCGCGCCGGTGGCGGTCGCCGCGGCGGAGGGCGCGCTCCTCGACCTCTGCGCCGCCCCGGGGACGAAGACGGCCCACCTCGCCGCGCTCAGGCCGCGAGCGCACGTCATCGCCGTCGACGTCGACCCGGCACGGGTCAAGGCGCTGGAGGGGAACCTCCGCCGCCTGCAGGTGCCGCCCGCGGCCGCCGACGGGGGCCCCGGGGTCGCGGTCGTGGCCGCCGACGCCCTCGTCCTGCCGCCGGAGTACGCCGGCGCCTTCGACGCGGTGCTCGTCGACGCGCCGTGCACGGGTCTCGGCACGATGGCCGCGCGCCCCGACCTCCGCTGGCGCCGGCGCCCGGCCGACGTCGCCCGCCTCGCGGCCCTGCAGCGGCGGCTCCTCGCCGCCGGAGCCGCCTGCGTGCGCCCCGGCGGCGCCCTCACGTACGCCGTCTGCACGCTGACGCGGCAGGAGACCACAGCGGTCGTCGAGGCGTTCGCCGACGGCGCCGAGTGGTCGTTCGACGATCTCGGCGCCGCCCACCCGCGGTGGGCGCACCCCGACAACGGTGCGTACCTGCGTACGCTGCCGCCGCGCGACGGCTCGAGCGGGTTCTTCGTCGCCCGGCTGCGCCGGCGGGTCTCGCAGGCGGGCGCCCGTTCATGACGATACAATCGGGCCGCTCCGGCGAGAGACCCGCGCGGTGACCTGACCGAGGGAGGGGACCAATGACCGACCTGCTGCACGAGACGCTCATCGCGCCGTCGATCCTCTCGGCCGACTTCGGTCGCCTCAACGACGAGGTCGAGCTCGTGCTGGGCGCCGGCGCCCGGGTGATCCACGTCGACGTGATGGACGGCCACTTCGTGCCCAACATCACCATCGGGCCGCTCGTCGTCAGTGCACTGGCACCGCTGGTGCACGGCGCCGGGGCGCTCCTCGACGTCCACCTCATGATCGAGCGCCCCGAGGCCTTCGTCGGCGTCTTCGCGGCCGCCGGCGCCGACGTCCTCACCGTGCACCAGGAGGCGTGTCCCCACCTGCACCGGGTCACACAGACGATCCGCGACGCCGGGTCGGCGGCGGGCGTGTCGTTGAACCCGGCGACCCCGGTCGAGACGCTCAGCGAGATCCGCGACCACTGCGACCTCGTGCTCGTGATGTCCGTGAACCCGGGCTTCGGCGGCCAGTCGTTCATCCCCGGCTCGCTGGAGAAGGTCGCCCGGGCGCGCGAGTTCCTGCCCGAGCACGTGTCCGTCGAGGTCGACGGCGGGGTCACCGAGCACAACGTCCGCGAGCTCGTCGACGCCGGGGCGAACCTCCTCGTCGCCGGCAGCAGCGTGTTCGGCGGACCGGACGTCGAGACCCGGTTCCAGGCGCTCCAGCAGGCGGCGACGGCCTGACCTCCGTGGCCCTCCGGCGCACGCCGGTCCGGGCGGGGCAGGGAAGGTGCGGGGCGTGCACGGTCGCGCCGTCAGGGCTCGGCCGTGAGTCCGGAGATACGGCGGCGGGAGCTGCCACCGGCGCAGCCCGCCGTGTTGCGGGCCCGTGCGCCGAGGTCCTATACTGAACGGGCAGTACACGTAGAACGTGGCTTCGGGGCGGGGTGGAAGTCCCCACCGGCGGTGAGAGCCCGCGACCCTCGCAAGAGGTTGACCAGGTGGAACTCCTGGGCCGACGGTCAGAGTCCGGATGAGAGAAGACCACGACGGCGAGCGCGGCTCGCCGGACGCCCTGGAGCCCCGCATGCGGGGTTTTTTTGTGGCCGAAGACCGCTACATGGACATGGCGTTCGAGCTCGCCGAGCGAGGGCGGGGGCGCACGCATCCCAATCCACTGGTCGGCGCCGTGGTGGTGCGCGACGACGAGGTCGTCGGGCGCGGCTACCACCGCGGGCCGGGCGAGCCCCACGCCGAAGTCGTCGCGCTGCGCGAGGCGGGCTCTGCCGCGGCCGGGGCGACGCTCTACTGCACCCTCGAGCCCTGCAACCATCACGGGCGCACGCCGCCCTGCGTCGAGGCGATCGCCGCCGCCGGCGTGGCGCG
>JAZBOM010000053.1:0-2626 GCA_036351205.1 Thermoleophilia bacterium
CCCGAGCCGCCCGGCGGACGGGTCCGACCTACGCCTCCTCGTCCTCGCCTGCGAGCGCCGCCGCGGCGGCCACCGCCGCCCGCCGCTCGAGGTTGCGGCGGCGCCTGAAGTTGAGGTACTCGACGCCGAGGGCGAAGAGGATCGCGGCGTAGACGATGTTGCGGTCGACCTCCTCCCCCACGCCGTCGAGCAGCAGCATGAGCCCGATGACGACGAGGAAGGAGAGGGCGAGGATCTTGAGGCTCACGTGCTTCTGGATGAAGCGGCTCACCGGCCCCGCGTAGAACATCATGATGAGGATCGCGATCGTGATGGCGATGACGATGAGGAGGATCTCCGGGGTCAGACCGATGGCGGTGAGCACGGAGTCGATGGCGAAGATCATGTCGATGACCACGATCGTGCCGATGACCGAGATCGTGGATGTCGCCCGTCGCGAGGTCGTGTGCTGCTCCTCGCGCAACTCGGTGGTGATGAAGATCTCCCTCGTCGCCTTGTAGATGAGGAAGAGACCGCCGGCGATGAGGATCAGCCCGCTGATGCTGATGTCGTGGCCGAGGACGGTGAACAGGGTCTCGTCGAGACTGATCAGCCACGACACGCCGAGCACCATGGCGATGCGCCCGAGCAGGGCCAGCGCGAGACCGATGGTGCGCGCCCGTCCCTGCTTCTCCTCGGGCAGCGCCGAAGTCACGATGGCGATGAAGATGACGTTGTCGATGCCGAGGACGATCTCGAGGATCGTCAGCGTCAGCAGGGCGAGCAGGGCACCGGGGTCGAGCAGCACGTCCACGTCGGGCGTCCTTTCGGCGCGAGGGCGACGAGCGCAGCGGGGGGAGGCGCCCCGCCGGCGGCGATTCTAGCAGGCGAGGCGGTGCTATCATCGCCGGGCACGACAGCCATCCCTGGGGGCGAGCATGACCGAGATCCACGAGACGCGGTTGCCCGGTGTCGGCATCCGCTTCGACTTCCTGACCCACGAGGGCGAGCGCGTCGGCGTCATCGCCCACCACAGCGGTCGCCGCGAGCTCATGATCTGCGGCGCCGACGACCCCGACACGTGCCGCGACGTCGTGCGGCTGGACGAGGACGACGTGCGCGCCCTGGCCGAGGTGCTCGGCGTCTCGCACGTCACCGAGGAGGTCGACGCCATGCGGCTCGAGCTCCAGGGTCTGAGCATCGACTGGGTACCCGTCACCACGACCTCGGCCTGCGCCACCTGCAGCGTGCACGACGTCGAGCACAAGGATGCGACGGCAGCGTCGATCGTCGCCGTCATCCGCGAGGGCACGACGATCGCCGCACCGCCCTCGGACTTCGTGCTCGGCCCCGGCGACACCGCGGTCGTCGTCGGCACGCCCGAGGGCGTCCGCGCCCTCTCCCGCCTGCTGCAGGGCGACTGACGCCGGCGGTCATGGGAGTGCTGGCCGCCAGCAGCATCGTCCCTCTCCTGCTGCTCGAGATCGGCGCCGTCGCCCTGGTCCTCGCCCTGCTGGCGCGGTTGGCGGTGCGCACCGGGTTCTCGCCGATCCCGCTCTACCTCCTCGTGGGGCTCACCATCGGAGCCATCAGCCCGGCGACGCTGAACCAGGTGACGGTCGACGTCATCGCCCAGGTCGCGGTCATCCTCCTGCTCTTCATGCTCGGCCTCGAGTTCGGCGCCGAGGAGATCGCCCTCAGCGTGCGCGCGCATCTGGGCTCGGGCATCGTCGACGGGGTCCTGAACTTCATCCCCGGGCTCGTCGCCGGGTTCGTCCTCGGGTGGGGACCGGTCGCCGCCCTGCTCCTCGGCGGGGTGACGTACATCTCGTCCTCGGGGATCGTCGCCAAGCTGCTCGACGACCTCGATCGCCTCGGCAACCTGGAGACGCCGGCGATCCTCTCGGTCCTCGTGATCGAGGACATGGCGATGGCGGTGTACCTGCCCCTGATCGTCGCCCTGCTCGCCGGAGCGGGCCTGCTCACCGGGGTGGTCGCCGCCGCCGGAGCCACCGCGGCGCTGCTCGTCGCGCTCTACGTCTCGGTGCGGCACGGCTCGGCGCTGAACCGCGGCATCTCCCACCCTTCGGACGAGGTCGTCCTGCTCACCGTCGTCGGCATCCTGCTCGCCGTCGGCGGCGGCGTCGAGATGCTCGGCGTCTCCGCCGCCGTGGCCGCCTTCCTCGTGGGCATCGCGCTGTCGGGCAACGTCGCCGACCGGGCGCGCGTGCTCCTCGCGCCGGTGCGCGACCTCCTCGCGGCCGGGTTCTTCGTGCTCTTCGCCCTGCAGATCGAGGTCGAGCGCATCCCCGAGGTGGCCGGCGTGGCCGCGCTGCTCTGGGTCGTCACCTCGCTGACCAAGGTCGCGACCGGCGTCTGGGCGACGCGCCGCGTCGCCGGCGTGGTCGGGCGCGCGCGGGCGGGCACGGCGCTGATCGCCCGCGGCGAGTTCTCGATCGTGCTCGCCGGGCTCGCCATCGGCACCACGCAGGAGCCGCTGCTCGGGCCCCTGGCGGCGACCTACGTGCTCCTGACCGCGGTCAGCGGGCCGCTCCTCGCCCGCGTCTCCGACCCGCTGACGCGCGCCTGGGTGCGGCGCAGGAAGAGGGCGTAGCGACGGGGGCGGGCCCGCGCTGCGCGCGGGCCC
>JAZBOM010000054.1:0-4683 GCA_036351205.1 Thermoleophilia bacterium
CGGGATCAGTTTCCGGTGCGCGAGGTCGCCGGTGACGCCGAAGATGACCAGCGCGCAGGGCTCGAGCGCCGAGCGCGAGGGGAAGGGTGACGGGGCGGCCGCGGCGCGCCGCGCCACGGCCGCCCCGTCACCCTCGTCGTAGGCGACGTCGTCGACCGTGTCGTAGCCGATGCCGTCGAACGGGTCGCGGCCGTCGTCCACTACCCGACCCTCGCCGGCCGACAGAGCGTCGTCGGCCATCTAGCTCTCCTTCACCGCGTGCCCGCCGAACTCCTGGCGCAAGGCGGCGAGCACGCGGGCGCTGAACGAGTCGTCCTGGCGCGAGCGGAAGCGCAGGTACAGCGACAGGGCGATGACCGGCAGAGGCACCCCGAGCTCGATCGACTGCTCGACCGTCCAGCGTCCCTCGCCGGTGTCCTCGACGTAGCCGCGGATACCCTCGAGCTGGGGGTCCTTCGCGAAGGCGTCGGCGGCCAGCTCGAGCAGCCACGAGCGCACCACGCTGCCGTTGTTCCAGAGCGCGGCGATCTGCGCGAGGTCGAGCTCCCAGGGCGCCGCCTCGAGCAGCTCGAAACCCTCGCCGTAGGCCTGCATCATGCCGTACTCGACGCCGTTGTGGACCATCTTCACGAAGTGCCCGGCGCCGTGCCCGCCCATGTAGCCGTAGCCGTCGCCGGGCGGCGCCAGCGTGCGCAGCAGGGGCTCGACGTGCTCGAAGGCCGAGCGCTCCCCGCCGACCATCATGCAGTAGCCGACCTCGAGGCCCCAGACCCCGCCCGAGGTGCCGACGTCGAGGTAGCGCAGGCCGCGCTCGGCGAGCGCCGCGCCGCGGGCGATGTCCTCCTTGAAGAAGGCGTTGCCGCCGTCGATGAGGATGTCGCCCGGCTCGAGCCGCGGGGCGAGCTCGTCGAGCGCGGCTTGCGTGGTCTCGCCGTGCGGCAGCATGAGCCAGACGACGCGCGGCGCCTGCAGGGCGGCGACCACGTCGGCGAGCTCGCGCAGCGGCTCGGCGCCCTCAGCGGCGAGCTCCTCGGCGCGCGCGTAGGTGCGGTTCCAGACCACGACGCGATGGCCGCCGCGCAGCAGGCGGCGGGCCATGTTGGCGCCCATCCGGCCGAGGCCGATCATGGCGACGTCCATGCTTCCTCCTCTGTCCGCGGCGCCTGCGCGCCCGGTCGTGTGTCTTCGGCCTTCAGGTCGTGCACCCGCGTGGCACGGCTGCCCGCGCACGGCCGCCTGCCTACGGCACGAGGACGCCCGGGGTCTCGGGCGCGCCCGCCGCTCACCCTCCCACGGAGGCGCTGCGGCATCGCCGCCTTACCTCGGCCCGACCCGGGCCCGACCAGGGCCTGACCCGGGCGTCACCCCGGACTTCCCCGCTTCCTCAGGCCGCGAGTACCCGGCGCAGCAGCTCCCCGAACCCTCGCAGGCCGGCGACGGCGTCCTCCCCGAGGTCGACGCGCAGCACCCGGCCCCCGTGCGCCAGCAGGGCCTCGAGGTCGCCCAGCGCCTGGGCCTCCTTGAGCTCCCGGAAGCTGAAGTCGCGCCCCGGGACGGGAAGCTCGGGCCCGCCCTCGGAGACGAGCTGCACGAACACCCCGCGGGCCGGACCGCCCTTGTGGTACTGGCCGGTCGAGTGCAGGAAGCGCGGGCCGAAGCCGGCGCTGGTCGCCACACGGCGCGCGTCACGCAGGAGGGCGCGCAGCGCCTCGAGCTCGCGCCGGGCTTCGTCGCCCGGCGTGAGCCAGGCGTGCAGGGCGACGTACGCCGGCGGCGCGAGGTCGGCGGTCAGCGCCGCGAGCGCCGTCTCGAGGCCCTCGTCGCCGAGGGCGAACGCGACGGCGGCCCCCGCCGCCGGTGCGCCGGGCTCGCCGGCGTGCGCCGCCGCGCCGGCGAGCACGCGCTTGGTGTTGTCCTTGCTCTCCTGCACGTTCGGCTGGTCGAACGGGTCGATGCCCAGGGCGTGGCCGCAGACCGCGACGGCGAGCTCCCAGAGCAGGAACTCCCCGCCGACATCGAGGGCGTCGGCCAGCTCGCGGCGGAGGACGGGCACGCCGGCGTCCTCGAGGGCGGCCACGGCGGCGTCCTGCGCCGGGTCGACGCCGCCGGCCAGCCGCAGGTACACGACGGCGCGGTCGTCGCCGTACGCCTCCGCAGGCCCGAGCAGCTCGCCGTCGACCGGGAACACCCCGGTGCCCTCCTTGCCGGTGCTCTCGGCGACGAGCTGCTCGGCCCAGGCGCCGAACGCCGCGATGCCGGGCGAGGCGACCAGCGTCAGCTTGTCGCGTCCGGCGGCCACGGCCTCGGCGAGCCACGCCCCCATGACGAGGGCCGGGTTCTCGTCGGCGGGCACGTCGGCGGCGCAGCGTGCCGCCATCGCGTCGGCGCGGTCGAGGAGCCCGGCCAGATCGGCGCCGATGAGCGCCGCCGGGACGAGCCCGAAGAACGACAGCGCCGAGAAGCGGCCGCCGATGTCGTCGGGATTGACGAAGACGGCTCTGAAGCCCTGCGCGATCGCCTCACGCTGCAGCGCGGTCTCCGGGTCGGTGATGGCGATGAAGTGGTGGCCGGGGCCGTGGTCGCAGCACCCGCCGAGGCGCTCGTAGAAGTAGGCGTGCAGGCTGGCGGTCTCGACCGTGCCGCCCGACTTGCTGGCGACGATGAAGAGAGAGGACTCCAGGTCGAGCGTCTCCTCAGCGTGGGCGATGGCCCGCGGGTCGGTCGTGTCGAGGACGATCAGCTCGAGCCCTCCGTCGCCGGAGCCCCCGCCGACCGCGGGTCCCACGGCCCCGGCGGACGGAGCGCCACCGGGAGCGAGAGCGGAGGCCAGCACCTCGGGCGCGAGGCTCGAGCCGCCCATGCCCAGGAGCACGGCCTGACGGAACCCGGCGCCCCGCACCTCGGCGGCGAACGCCTCGAGCTCGCCGAGCTCGGGGCGCACGTCGCGGAACACCGAGAGCCAGCCGAGAGAACGGGCGACGACGCGCTGGTGTGCGTCGTCGCCCGGCTTCCACAGGCTCGTGTCGGCGTCCCAGAGGCGCGCCATGACGCGCTCCTCGGCGAAGCGCGCGAGGCGACGCCGCACGGCGTCGTCGAGGGCTCTTGCAGCGGTCACCTCACGCACCTTCCCGCGCCCGCAGCTCGTCGATCTTGCGCGCCACGATGTCGACGACCCCGGCGTGCGCGGCGGCGAAGAGGTCGACGCCCTCGCGCTGCAGGCGGCGCCCGACCTCCTCCATCTCGATGCCGAGCCCGCCCAGCTCGCGCAGCACCCGGTGGGCCTCCTCGATGTGGCGGTCCACCGTGCGCGCCGGCGTCCCGTGCGCCTTGAAGGCCGCCAGCGTCGCCTCCGGCAATGTCGTGACCGTGTGCGGCCCGATCAGCTCGTCGACGTACAGGGTGTCGGGGTACGAAGGGTCCTTCGTGCCGGTGCTCGCCCACAGCACGCGCTGGACCTTGCCGCCGGCCGGGGCGAGCATCTGCCAGCGCCGCCCGACGAGATGGGCGGCGAAGCGCTCGTAGACGGTCTTCGAGTTGGCGACCCCGGCGCGACCCCTGAGGCTGTCGATGCGGCGTCGTTCGGCGGGGTCGTCGGCCGCCGCGAGGCGGGCGTCGAGCTCACCATCGACCAGCGTGTCGACGCGCGAGACGAAGAAGCTCGCCACCGACGACGTGCCGCGGATCGTCTCGTCGCGGGTGAGACGCTCCTCGAGGGCGTCGAGATGCGCCTCGGCGACGGCCTCATACTGCGACAGCGAGAAGAGCAGCGTGATGTTGATGTTGAGGCCGTCGGCGAGGCAGCGGCGGACGGCGGGTGCGCCCTCCCGCGTGCCGGGGATCTTGACCATCACGTTGGGCCGGTCGACGGCGGCGAAGAGCCGGTGAGCCTCGGCGACCGTGAGCTCGGTGTCGTAGGCCGCCGACGGCGTGACCTCGATGGAGACGAAGCCGTCCTCGCCGCCGCTCCCGAGGTAGACGGGAGCCAGCACGTCGCAGGCGGCGCGCACGTCGTCGACGGCCAGACGGTCGTAGACTTCGGCCGCCGAGAGCCCCTGTCGCGCGAGGGCGAGGATCTCGTCGTCGTAGTCGTGCCCCTGACCGATCGCCTTCTCGAAGATGGCCGGATTGGAGGTCACGCCCCCGATGCCGTCCTGGTCGACGAGCCGCTGCAGGCGACCGCTGCGCACCAGCCCTCGGCTGATGGAGTCGAGCCACGGGCTCTGACCGAGCCGCTTGAGCTGGAGCAGCCGGTTCTCGGCCGTCGCGGGCATCGCCATCGTTCTCCTTTCGAGGCAGGCGCGCGGCCTGCTCGTCCACTTCACCGGGGTGTACCCCGATTGCGCCTCGGGCTCGCCTACCTCACGCCGCCGTGGTCTCGCCTACCCCACGCCGCCACGGGCGCGCGCTTCGTCATGCCGCCTTGCCTTCGCTCGCAGAGGCCGCGTCGGACGGCGCGGCCTCCGGCTACTCAACGCGATTCCGGCGCGCTTTTCAAGGACGGTCCGCGCTCCGGGGCCTCACCCCGCGCCGCGCTCGGGCACGATGCACAGCAGGGCGAGCGGCTCGGCGCCGGTGTTGGTGTACTGATGCTCGACACCGGCGGGCACGAACGCCGCCGAGCCCTTCTCGATCTCGAGGTCCTCGCCGTCCATGTGCAGCTCGCCCGCACCCTCGGCGACGAAG
>JAZBOM010000055.1:0-4888 GCA_036351205.1 Thermoleophilia bacterium
ACGATGACCTCGCAGGGGGTGTGCTGCAGCACGTAGTCGACGGTGCGCCCGAAGACCCGGTCGCCGACCCGCCGCTTCTTCACGCTGCCGAGGATGATGACCTCGGAGCGGCGCGTCGTCGCCTCGTCGACGATCGCCCGCCCGGCCGAGCGGGCGGTGATCACGACGGGCGTGAACTTGACCTTGAACTGGCTGGCGATGAGCCCGGCCGCCGCCAGCACCTTGCCGGCCTTCTCGCGCTCGTCGACGAGGCGGGCATCGAGCGGCAGGTTCATCGGCACCTCGATCACGTAGAGGCCGTAGAGCGCCGACTGCTTCTCGGTCGCGAGCTGGCAGGCGAGCACCATCATCTCGTCGGTGATGCGCGAGCCGACGATGGGCACGAGGATCTGGTCGTAGTCGATGTCGGCCTGCATCGTGATGGGGATCGAGGTGCGCGGCACCGTGCGCGTGAGCGGGTAGCCCTTGGCGCGGCGGTAGGCGACGTACATCAGCAGGCCGGCGCCGAGCCAGGCGAAGCCGATGATGCGGCTGTACCCCTGGAAGGCGACGATCACGAGCCACACGCTGAACGTGCCGAGCGCCCCGATCACCGACGTGAGCGGCACGCTGGTCCCCCTGATCGGGATGTTGAGCGGCGGGCGCCACGGCCGCTCGAGCCCGGGCTCCTTGAAGCGCAGCACGATGACCGACAGGTGGGCGGCGGTGAACGAGATCATCGAGCCGAAGATGTAGAGGTCGGCGAGCAGCCCGGTGCTCCCCGGGATCATGAGCACCGCGGCGATCGACCCGAAGACGATGATGGAGACGTACGGCGTCAGCCGCTTGGCGTGCATGCGGCCCAGCATCGGCGGCAGCTGGCGATGCTGGCCGAGCGAGTAGGTGAGGCGAGAGACGCCGATGAGCCCGGCGTTGGTCGCGATGACCAGGATCGTGGCGGCGAGGATGCCGACCCAGGGCCCGAGGATCGCCTTGAGCCAGCCGATGTCGTCGGGCAGGAAGCGGACGAGCCCGAGCACCGGGTCTTCGACGTAGTTGGAGCCGAGCTGCGTGCCGTAGAGCTCGGTGACCGGGCCCTCCGCGGTCTGGATCACCTCGCCCTTGGGCTCCTGCTCGGGGATCACGTAGTCGTCGCCCTCGCGCTCGACCGGCACGTAGATGGTCTGCTCGGGGTCCGAGGCCAGCGCGAACGTGCCCTCGGGCTCGGAGGGGACGGCCGCGACCGGCACGGTGAGCCCGGTCGCCGGGTCGACCGGCACGGTGTTGGAGCCGACGTTCATCGCCGACAGGCCGGCGAGCGGCATGCCGATGTAGACGACCAGCACGACGACGATGACGTAGTTGATCGAGCGCGGGATCGTGCGCCCCGGGTCGGTCGCCTCCTCCGCCATGTTCGACAGGGTCTCGATGCCCGTGTACGCGACGGTGCCGATCGCCATGCCGTACAGGAGGTCCTTCCAGGTCGGGGCGATGCCCCACTGGATCTGGTCGATGAGCAGGCGCGGCTGCAGCAGCAGGACCAGGGCGATCAGCATGATGAGCACCTGCGTCACCAGGTCGAGCAGCGCGAGCATGATGTTGAGCCGCGCCGCCTCCTTGAGGCCGATGACGTTGATGACCATGAGGAGCACGGCGGTGAGGATGCCGCCGATCGCGTTGTAGGGCCAGTCGAGCAGGAGCGGCCAGAAGACCGAGAGGTAGTGCGGCACGAACAGGGCCGAGATGGCGATCGTCGCGACGTACACGAGCATCTGACCCCAGCCGATGCCGAAGCTGACCATCTCATTGAAGGCGCGTCGCGCGAAGCTCGACGCGCCCCCCGCCTCGGGCAGCGCGGCGGTCGCCTCGGCGTAGGTCCAGGCGGTGGTGATGAAGAGCAGCCCCGTGACGAGGAAGACGAGCGGCGTCGCGCCGAGCGCGTACAGCGAGACGATGCCCAGGGCGTAGTAGATCGAAGAGCCGACGTTGCCGTACACGGTGCTGAACAGCGCCGGCACGCCGAGGACCTTGTGGAGCTCCTGCCCCTCTCTATGCTTTCGTCGCGCCATTCAGGTCACAGCGGGGGCGCGGCGTCATCGTCGGCTCCCAGGGCGTTGTCCGGGCGCCGCGGCGCGGCGTCCACCCCTCCATAAGGCGCGATGATAACAGGCTCGAGGCCGCGAAGCTGCACGCTCGGGTGTGCCCCGCGGCCCGGAGCGGCCGGGCGCGTCAGGGGGCCTCGGGCCCGCGCGGGGCCTCGGAGTCCGCGCCCCCGGGCGCCTGCGCGTCGACCGGCGAAGCCTGGCCCACGGCCGGCGCGCCGCCCGCGACCGCTTCGTCGCCCGCGGGCGGCACGCCGTTCACTCCCGCCGGGGCGGCCGCGGCCGACTCTTCACCGAGGCTCGCGCCGTCGGTGCGGTAGTCGCGGGGCACGAGGTTCAGCAGCACCTCGCAGGGCGCGTGGTCGATGACGTGGTCGACGGTGCTGCCGAAGGCGCGATCGGCGACGCGGCGCTTCTTCACCGTCCCCATGATGATCACCTCGGAGCGGCGCTCCGTCGCCTCCTTCACGATCGCCCTGCCGGCGTGCCGCGCCGTCACGACGATCGGCGCGAAGTGCACCTTGAACTGCTCGGCGATGAGCCCGGCGGCGCCGAGCACGCGCTCGGCGCGCTCGCGCTGCTCGGGCAGCGCCGCGTCGAGGGGCAGGTTCATCGGCACCTCGATCACGTAGAGGGCGTCGATGGCCGACTTCTTCTCGGTCGCGAGCTGGCAGGCGAGCACCATCATCTCGTCGGCGATGCGCGTGCCGACGACGGGCACGAGGATGCGGTCGTAGTCGACGTCGGCCTGCATCGAGACGGGCACGACGACGCGCGCGATGGTGCGCGTCAGCGAGTACCCCTTGAGCTTGCGGTAGGCGACGTACATGGCGACGCCGACCGCCATCCAGATGAAGCCGATGACGCGTCCCTCGCCGTGCGTGGCCACGACGACGCACCAGACCGTGAAGGTGCCCGCCCCGCCGACGATCGAGAGCAGCGGCAGGTCGTACCCGCGGAAGCGCACCGACAGCGGGCTGCGGAAGGGCCGCTCGGTGTCGGGCTCCTTGATGCGCAGGGCGACCACCGAGACGTGCGCGGTCGTGAACGAGATCATCGCCCCGAAGGCGTAGAGGTCGGCGAGGAAGCTGGTGCTGCCGGGCAGGATCAGGAGGCAGGCCACGAGGCCGAAGAGGACGATCGCCACGTAGGGCGTCAGCCGCTTGGGGTGGATGCGCCCGAGGACCGGCGGCACCTGGCGGTGCAGGCCGAGAGAGTAGGCCAGGCGCGACACCCCGATGAGCCCGGCGTTGGTGGCGATCACGAGGATCGTCGCCGCGAGGATGCCGACCCAGGGCGCGAGGATGCTGCGCAGCCACGACAGCTCGTCGGGCATGAACTTCACCACCCCGAGGACGGGGTCTTCGACGAAGGCGCTGCCCAGCTGGGTGCCGTAGAGCTTCGTCACCCAGCGGCCGTCCTGCTGGAAGACGTCCCCCGTCGGCTTGCGCGCCGGGATCACGTAGCCGTCGCCGCGGCGCTCGACGGGCACGTAGACCGGCTGCTCCGGGTCGTCGGCGAGCGCGTAGGTGCCCTCGGGCTCGCCGGGGACGACCTCGGTGACCACCGTGCGGTGCGTCGCCGGGTCGACCTCGAGGGTGTTCGACCCGACGGGCATGGCGGAGAGCGCGACCAGCGCCATGCCGATGTACACGACGAGCACCGTGGCCAGCACCATGTTGATCGCCCGCGGCACGTCCCGGTCGGGGTTGGCCGCCTCCTCGGACATGTTCGAGATCGTCTCGATGCCGGTGTAGGCGATGGTCCCGATCGAGAGGCCGTACATCAGCTGGCCCCAGGTCGGCGCCGTGCCGAAGGAGATCTGCTCCAGCAGGATGCGCGGCTGCAGCAGCAGGATGAGGCCGATCACCATGATCAGCACCTGGGTGGCCAGGTCGAGGGCGGCGAGCAGGATGTTGAGCCTCGCCGCCTCCTTGATGCCGACCACGTTGATGGCGACCAGGGCGAGGATCACGGCGATGCCGACGACGGTGTCGTACGGGTAGGTGCGCAGGGCGGGCCAGAAGACGGCGAGGTAGTGCGGCACGAAGAAGGCCGAGATCGCGATGGTGACGATGTAGTCGAGCATCAGCGCCCAGCCGGCCCCGAAGCTCACGAACTCGTTGAAGGCGCGGCGGGCGAAGCTCGACGAGCCGCCCGCCTCGGGCACCATCGCGGTGGCCTCGGCGTACGACCAGGCCGTGGTCACGAAGAGCAGGCCCGTGAGGGCGAAGACGATCGGCGTCGCGCCCATCGCGTACAGCGCGACGACGCCGAGCGCGTAGTAGATCGACGACCCGACGTTGCCGTACGCGGTGCTGAAGAGCGCGGGCACGCCGAGCACCCTCTTGAGGCTCTCCCCCTCTCTGTGCTTGCGTCTGGCCACGTTCTACCTCGGCGGGGCGTGCAGATCGGTGTCGTCGCGGGTCCGGCAGAAGGCGGCGCGCGCTAGAGCGTGCGCCAGCGGAACACGGCGTAGACGAGGAGGAGGATGCCGGCGATCAGCTGCAGCGACAGCGGCCAGAGGCCACCCGACGCGCCGTAGACGACGAGGGCGACGCCGAGCACGGCGGCCACGATGGTGAAGATCTGTCGGGTAGTGCGCATAGTCACAGACTGGCCGGCGCCCGGGGCGCCGGCCTCGAGATCGAATGTAGCACCACACCGGGGACCCAACAAGCGGCCTTCGCGGCAGTCCGGCGAGCTTGCGCGCCGCGCTGTGAAGAGGGCGTCAAGACCCACCCTCCGCGTCTCAAGAATGTGTGAAGATGCGAGACGGGGGCGGGCGGCGCCTGCCGGCGCCGCCC
>JAZBOM010000056.1:0-5470 GCA_036351205.1 Thermoleophilia bacterium
CTGCGAGTCCAGGACGTGGCCGGCCTGCTCGGCGTGAGCGCGAACACCGTACGACGGTGGACCGACGCCGGGCGTATCCCGACCCACCGGAGCCCGGGCGGGCACCGGCGGTACCGCCTCGACGACCTCGCGCCGCTGTTGCCGCCGGCTGCCCTGCTCACCGATAGCGCCGAGGGGGCCGCGGGCTCGCCCGGCGCCGCGGCCGCCGGACGCACCGGGCACGAAGATGGACAGCGCGCCACGCTCGTCGCGACCCTGGACCTCGTCGACCTGCTCACCCGGGAGCCCGCCGAGCTCCCTGCGGCCGCCGCCGAGGCTCTCGTCCAGCTGACCCAGACCGACCGTTGCGAGTACGTCGACGTCCGCGACGACCATGGTCTCGTCGTGGCGAGCTACGACGCCGGCGGCGCGGACGGCCGCGAGGGCGCACACGTCCCCCTCGACGACCTCCTGCCGCTCCAGGCCGCCAGCCCCAGCTCGCCGCTCGCCGTCGACCGGGCGACGGCCGGAGGCGACCGGCGGCTGCTGGCCTCCCTGACGCGGAGAGGCTGCCAGTCGTTGCTCTGGGTGCCCGTCCTCACGGACGACGCCCTCGTCGGCGTCCTCGAGCTCACCTGCGCGGAACCGCGCGACCTCTCGGCCCACGCCGAGATCGCCGAGGCCTTCGCGCGGCTCTCGGCGCAGGCCTGCGTGGCGGGCGGGCTGCGTCGCAGCCTGGAGCGCCACGAGAAGGCGCTCGCCGAGCTCGTCGTCCTCTCGCAGCAGGCGGCGAAGACACACGACGCGGAGGCGTTCGCGCAGACCCTCGGCGAGCGCCTCATGGACGCGGTGAACGCGGACTGCGTCGACGTCTGGCGCGTGAACGCCGGGGCCGTGCGCTCGATCGTCACACTGACGCGTGAAGGCATCGAGCAGGAGAGCGCCGACCGGACTCTCGACCTGGCGCTGTACCCCTCGCTGCGCGGGGCCATGGCGGCGCTCGAACCGCTCGTCTTCTGCGACCTCCGCGACCCGCGCCTGACCGAGCAGGAGCTCGAACTCTACAAGAGCTGGGGCTATGCGAGCTCGGTCTCGGTGCCGATGATCGCCGGCGGCGCGGTCGTCGGGCTCATCGAACTCTACGACGACGCCGAACGCGACTGGCACAAGGACCTCGAGTTCCTCACGAGCGTCGCGCAGCTCGTCGCCGGACTCTTCGACAACGCGCTGCTGGTGCACGAGGTGCGCCAGCGCGAAGCGCTGCAGCATGAACTCGTCGAGCTCGCCGGTGCGCTCTCCTCGGTCGACGGCACCGCCGCCATCGCGGCTACGGCGGCGGAGCATCTGCGCCGCGTCACCGGCGTCGAGGACTGCGACGTCTGGCTGCTCGACGAGGGCGTCATGCGCTGCGTCGTGAGCCTCGACTCTCGCGGCCGCGACGCCGCCGTCGAGGGCAAGCGCTTCGACCTCGAGTCCTTCCCGAGCAGCGCCGTCGTCGTCGCCACGCAGGAGCCGCTCATCGCCGCGACGCTCGACGACCCGCGGATCGCCGACGAGGAGCGCGCCGACTTCGCCGAGTACGGCTATCGCAGCCTCATCACCTTGCCGCTGGTCGCCGGCGTCCAGACCATCGGGTTCATCGACCTCTTCGACACCAAAGAACGCGACCACGAGGTGCTGCGCGACTACCTCGTGAGCGCGGCGCGAACCATAGCCGGCGCGCTCACCAACGCCGGACTGCTCGAAGAGCTGCGGACGCGCAACTCGGCGCTCCGCGAGCTCGTCGAGCTCGGCGACTCCCTTGGGGCGGCCGACGAGCTCCCGGGCCTCTCGCGCACCGTCGCGACGCGCCTGCGCGAGGCCCTCAGCGCCGAGGACTGCGACATCTACCGCGTCGACGGCGACCACATGACCTGCCTGGCCAGCATCGACAGCCGGGGCTGGGACGGGACCGAGATCGGCCGCAACCTCCCGCTCGCCGACTACCCGGCGACCGTCGCCGCCCTGGCGGCGAACGAGCCGATCGTGCTCGGCGACCTCGATCACGCCGACCTGCCGGAGAAGGAGATGAGCGCCTACCGGCGCTGGGGTTACCGCAGCATGGTCTCGATGCCGCTGGTCGTGGAGGGACGCCCGATCGGTCTCATCGACGTGTTCGACACCCGGGTCCGCGACTTCAGCGAACGGCTCGACTTCATCCGCAGCGTGGGCCGCCTGCTCTCGTCGGCCTTCGAGGAGGCGACCCTGCTCGAGCGCCTCGAGGAGAGCAACCGCGAGCTGCGTCTGCTCGTCAACTCGTCGCTCGACTTCAGCGCCAGCCTGGATCACGACGCCGTCCTCACCGCCGTCGCGGAGCGCCTCATCGAGGTGACGGCCGCCGACCTGTGCGACGTGTACCGCATCGACGGCGACGAGATCGAGATCCTGGTCTCGGTCGGCGGCCACTGGGACGAGGACCCCGTCGGGCAGCGCTGGAAGATCGCCGACTACCGGACCTTCGTGAAGGCCCTGACCGAGCGCCGCCCCGTGATCACCCGCGACATCCTGGACGACCCCGACGCCACCGAGGACGAGCGCGCCGAGGCGCGGCGCTGGGGCTACCGCGGCACGCTCGACGTCCCCCTGCTCGCCCACGGCGAGTGCGTGGGCTTCCTCGAGCTCGACAGTCAGGAGCCGCACGAGTTCCCCGAGAAGGACCTCGTCATGGGGCTCGCCCAGCTCGCCGGGCAGGCCCTGGCCAACGCCCAGCTCTACCGCCAGCTCGACGGCAACGCGCGGCGCATGACCCTCATGGCCGAGTCGGCGCTCGAGCTCGCCTCGACGCTCGAGCTGGAGCAGATCCTCCAGGCCACCGCGCGCCGGCTCTGCGAGACGGTCGCCGTGCCCAACTGCGAGATCGACGTCGTCGAGGGGGACGGCCTGCGCTGTGTCATGAGTCTCGCCGACGGGGAGCGCGTCGAGGCGTGGACCGGCGGCGTGGTGCCGCTGTCGCTGATGGCCGTCTGTCGTGACGTCCTGGAGCGGCGTGAGCCGGCCGTCGTCGCCTCCTGCGATGACGACCGGCTCACGCCCGAAGGGCGGCGCTGGGTCGAGAGCCACGGCTACCGCAGCTGGGTGACCCTGCCGCTCGTCGCCGGCGACCAGGCGGTGGGCACCGTCGAGCTCGCCGAGACGCGCTTCGACCGCACGTTCACCGCCGAGGAGCTCGACGCCGCCGGAGCGATCTGCCACGTCGCCGCCGTCGCGATCCGCAACGCCCAGCTCTACGCGAGCGAGCAGGCGGCGAGCTGGGAGACGAGCCTGCTCAACGAGATCGCCCGCCGCACGACCGCCTCCCTCGATGTCGAGGAGATCGTCGCCGGCACGACCGATGCGCTGGCCAGCGTCGTGCCCTACGACGGGTACACCCTGGCGCTGATCGAAGACGGCCGCGTGACCCGGGTCGTGAGCTCCCTCGAGGGCTGCCCACTCGACGCGGACGACTTCCCTCCCCTCGAGGCCGACACCCTCGAGCGGCTCCGCGACGGCCGGCCTTCGGTCCTGTCGCGCGCGCGGCGCGACGCCTCCGAGGCCGAGCATCCGCTGCTCGTCGGCACTGCCGACCTCGTCGTCCTGCCGCTGGTGGCCGACGGCGAGGTGCTCGGCACGCTGCACCTCGCCGCGAAGCGGGCGGGCAGCTTCGACGCGACGGACATGGGGCTCCTCGAGCGCGTCGGGACCCAGCTCTCGCTGTCGCTCAAGAACGCGCGGCTGTACGACGAGGTGAAGCGCATGCACCTCGGCAACCTGCGGGCGCTGAGCTCGGCGCTCAACGCCAAGGACTACTACACCTTCGGTCACGCCGCCCGCGTGGCCGCGTACACGGTGATGCTCGCCGGGGAGCTGGGATGGTCACCGGAGATGCTGCCCCGCATCGAGGAGTCCGCCTACCTGCACGACATCGGCAAGATCAGCATCTCGGACCGCGTGCTGCTGAAGGCCGGCCGCCTGAACGAGGAGGAGTGGCGCCAGATGCGCCAGCACCCGGTGGTCAGCGCCGACATCATCGGGCCGCTCTTCAGCGACGACCTGGCGCTCGGCGTCCGCCACCACCACGAGCGCTACGACGGACGCGGGTACCCCGACGGGCTGGAGGGCGAGGCGATCCCCGGCCTGGCGCGCCTCATGGCCGTGGCCGACGCCTACGACGCGATGTCCTGCCGCCGGCCGTACAAGGCCGCGCTCACCTACGCGGACTGCCTCGAAGAGCTCACACGCTGCCGCGGCACCCAGTTCGACCCGGAGATGACCGACGCCTTCGTGCGCGTGCTGGAGAAGCTCGACCGGCGGCACCTCGAGGGCGAGCGGATCGCGGCCGAGGCGGCGGCGTTGATCGACCCCGAGTGGCACCTGCCGCTGAAGTCCCAGGAGGACGAGAGCTCACCGGGGTACCGGGCCATCGCCGAGGTCCTCCGGCAGGTACGCGACGCGCACCCCCCGACCCGCTACCTCACGACACAGGTGGCGCTGGACGGGCGCTACGCCATCGGCGTCGACCCTGAGGAGGACCCCGCGTCCTTCTCGCACTTCGGCTTCGAGATCTTCCCGGACGCCGAACTGCCCATGGTGCTCCAGGGCAAGGAGCTCAAGACGAACACCGTGATGGCCGACGGCTTCGGGGTGTGGGTCACCAGCCTGGCGCCGATCCGCGCTGCCGACGGGGCCGTGGTAGCGGCCGTCGCCGCCGACCTCCCGGCGCTCGACGGCCCCGAGGGCGACAGCCTCAGCAGCGACACCCGTCAGACCTTCGCCGCGATCCTGCAGGACACGGCCGAGCGACTCAGCCGGGCCGAGACCGACGCGATCACGGACGCGCTCACCGGTCTGTACAACCACCGCCACCTCCACGAGTGCCTCGACGAGGAGCTGGCCCAGGCGCAGGAGACCGGACAGCCGCTGTCGCTGCTCTTCGCCGACCTCGACCACTTCAAGTCGTACAACGACCTCCTCGGTCACAGCGCCGGAGACGCGGCGCTGCGCGAGGTCGCCCACGTGATCGAGCAGGCGGTGCGCAACATCGACGTGGCGGCACGCTACGGCGGCGAGGAGTTCTGCGTCCTGCTGGTCGGCACCGGCGGCGACCAGGCGCTCGCCGTCGGGGAGCGGATCCGCGAGCGCCTCGAGCAGGCGGACATCCGCGCCAACGGTGACGCCCTCACGCTCAGCATCGGTATCGCCACGTACCCCGACGACGCCGCGTCCCACGAAGCGCTCCTCGAGAGCGCCGACCGGGCGATGTACGAGGCCAAACGGCAGGGGCGCAACCGGGTCGTGGCCGCCGGGGAGACGAAGCCGCCCGGGCCGAGAAGCGACCGGGCACGACCCGACGGCATGCAGGGAGCCGGAGCAGCGTCGGGCCGCGGGCCGGCGTCAGACGCCGGCGAGCCGGGCGAGGCGAAGCCGCGGAGCGCCGGCGGCAGCGGCGCGAAGGGCGGGCGGGCGAAGCGGGGTA
>JAZBOM010000057.1:0-9523 GCA_036351205.1 Thermoleophilia bacterium
CGACGAGGCCAGCAGATGCGCCAGGTGCATGCCGGCAGGGTCGCCCGTGCCCACCTACAACCCGTCGGCCTTGCCGATCTCGATCATCGCCGCACTGCAGCGCGTCACGACGTCGACGGCCGGCGTCTCGAACATCGGCACGCCGCCGACGCCCATGCCGACGTTGGGGTGCACGGGGATCTTGGCGATCTCGGTGCAGGCCTTCACGAAGGTCAGGGCGCGGGCGAGGTTCCAGGGCACCGTCTTCTTGGTGTTGGTGTTGCAGACGGGGCCGAAGATCGCGCAGCCGGCCTGCTCGCAGAGCTCGAGCTGCTGGTGCGGCCAGAGCCCGGCGAGGCGGACGCCGTTGTACTCGAGCTGACCGTGGAAGCCGAGCACCATCTCCGACGACATGCCGATCTCGACCGGCAGACCCGTCTCCTTGGCCACGTGCTCGGTGGTCCTGAGCACGGCGAGGAACTCGGCGTCGCCGGTCGAGGCGACGGTGTCGTAGTCGATGCCGTCGGCGCCCATCGCGACCATGCAGTCGCTCATCTCGACGCAGTCCTCGAGGCAGGCCTCGAGCGCCTCCTCCTGGGTGCGTCGCGCCTCGTCGATCTTGCCCAGCGGCAGCAGGTCGGAGGGGTTCTCGAACGACCCGTCAGGCCGGTAGTAGAGCCCGAGGTTGGGCATGAAGCCGTAGAGCAGCGGGAAGATCGTCACCTCCTGGAGGATCTCCATGTGCAGCTGCTCGAGCGCCTTGAGGAAGCGCTGCGGCTTCACCGAGTAGTCGTTGTGCGAGACCTCCATCGAGTCGAAGCCGAGCATCGACTCGAAGAGGCGCACGCCCACCTCGCGGTTGACCGGCGCGACGACGCCGCTCGACATCCGCGAGGAGTTGAGGGCGTTGACGCAGCCGTCCTTGGTCATGACGACCTCGTTGCCGCGCTGCACGCCCCAGAGGCGCGTCGGGGCCGAGAACATGTCGACGAGGAAGTCGATCTCGTTCTCGGTCAGCGTCGGGATCTTGGCCTTGACCGCGGCGGCCTCGGACCCCGTGACGAACTCGGTGCGCAGCTCGTCCGGGGTGAGCTCGACGTTCGAGGCGTCACCCATCCTGGTCAGTATCTTCATCCTCGGTGACCTCCGCTGTGTCACTCGTTGACGGCCGTCCGTAGCGGACAGCTCAGAATCTAGCGGTTCAGCACCGCCCTGGCACGCGCGTAGACGTTGTCGGCGGTGAAGCCGAACTGCTCGAAGAGCGTCCCGGCCGGGGCCGAGGCGCCGAAGCGGTCGAGGCCGATGACCTCGCCCTCGTCGCCGACCCAGCGCTCCCAGCCGAAGGTGACGCCGGCCTCGACGGCCAGCCGGCGGCGACAGGCGGCCGGCAGGACGCTCTCGCGGTAGGCGGCGTCCTGGCGCCCGAAGAGCTGCCAGGAGGCCAGGTTGACGACCCGCGAGCGCACGCCCTCCGCGGCGAGACGCTCGTGTGCTTCGAGCGCCGGCGCGACCTCGCTGCCGCTGGCGATGAGGATCAGCTCGGGCGCGTCGCCGGCGGCGTCGGCCAGTACGTAGGCACCCCGGGCGACGCCCGAGGCCGGCCCGTAGGCGCCGCGGTCGATCGTCGGCAGGTTCTGGCGCGTCAGCATCAGGCCGACCGGCCCGTCGCGGTGCTGCAGGGCGATCCTCCACGCCTCGACCGTCTCGTTGGCGTCGGCCGGGCGCAGCTCGACGAAGTTCGGCGTGGCCCGCAGCATGGCGAGGTGCTCGACCGGCTGGTGGGTCGGGCCGTCCTCGCCGACGCCGATGCTGTCGTGGGTCAGCACGTACGTGACGGGCGCCCCCATGAGCGCGGCGAGGCGCATCGCCGGCCGCATGTAGTCGACGAACACGAAGAACGTGGCCACGTAGGGGCGCACGCCGCCGTGCAGCGCGAGCCCGTTGCCGATGGCGGCCATGGCGTGCTCGCGCACGCCCCAGTGGACGTTGCGCCCCTCGGGTGTGGCCGCCTGCTGGACGGGCGCGTCCTTGATCACGGTGTTGTTCGAGGGCGCGAGGTCGGCCGAGCCCCCGATGAGCGTCGGCAGGTGTGGCGCGAGGGCGTTGATCGCCTTGCCCGATGCGGCCCGCGTCGCCACGGCGCCGTCGGCGGGGTCGAAGACCGGCAGGTCGGCGTCCCAGCCCTCGGGGAGCTCGCCGCTCCAGGCAGTGTCCCAGCTCGAGGAGCGCGCAGGATCGGCCGCGCTCCAGGCCGCGTGGCGCTCGCGCCAGGCGGCGTGCGCGGCCCTTCCGCGCTCCGCGGCCTGCTCGTAGAACGCCTTGACCTCGTCGGGCACGAGGAACTCGGGCTCGAGCGGCCAGCCGCGATTCTCCTTGGTCAGCTTGACCTCGTCGGGGCCGAGCGGGGCGCCGTGGGCGCCGGCCGAGTCCTGCTTGTGCGGCGAACCGAAGCCGATGTGCGTGCGCACGGCGATGAGCGACGGCAGGCCGGTCTCGGCCTTCGCCGCGGCGATGGCGGCGTCGACGGCCCCGACGTCGTTGCCGTCGGCGACCTTCTGCACGTGCCAGCCGTAGGCCGCGAACCGCGCGCACACGTCCTCGGTGAAGGCGAGGTCGGTCGAGCCGTCGATGGTGATGTGGTTGTCGTCGTAGAGGACGATGAGCTTGCCCAGCTTCTGGTGGCCGGCGAACGACGCCGCCTCGCTGGTGATGCCCTCCATCATGCAGCCGTCGCCGGAGAGGACGTACGTGAAGTGGTCGACGACGTCGGGGCCGTCGCCGTTGAAGGTCGCGCCGAGGAAGCGCTCGGCGACGGCCATGCCGACGGCGTTGGCGAAGCCCTGACCGAGCGGCCCGGTCGTCGTCTCGACGCCGGCGGTGTGCGCGTACTCGGGGTGACCCGGCGTCTTGCTGCCCCACTGGCGGAAGGCGCGCAGGTCGTCGAGGCTCAGGTCGTAGCCGGTGAGGTGCAGGAGCGAGTAGAGGAGCATGCTGCCGTGGCCGGCCGAGAGCACGAAACGGTCGCGATCCGGCCACGCCGGGTCGGACGGGTCGAAGCGCAGGTGTCGCGTGAAGAGCGTGTGCGCCACCGCCGCGGCCCCCATGGGCAGGCCCGGGTGACCGGACTTCGCCTTCTGCACGCCGTCCACGGCGAGAAAGCGGATGGTGTCGATGCAGCGCTCCTCGAGCGCTCCGCCGTCGCCGCGACGGTCCTCGAGGGTGGTGCTCGCCTCCGGGCTCACGTGCATCCTTTCGTTCGCGCTGACGGCAGGCCCGCGTGATGGACCCCGGGCCTGCCCCTGCCGGTCGTGGTCGCCGCCGGCCGGGTGGCCTGCCGCCGCCCTCCCTCGTGACGACGGGAGGGCGGCGGCGTCCGCGGCCGAACAACGGACCTCGCGCCGCGCCCGGCGGACGCCGGGCGCTCGGCGAGGGTGGGACTCAAGTCATGCCAGGCGCACGCTCAGCCGCCGAAGTAGGCGCGCACGAAGCGCACGAAGCGCTCGTTCTCGGCGACCGTGCCCGGCGTGACGCGGAAGTAGCCGTCCTTGCCGTTGATGGGCTTGATGGTCTTGATGATGACCTGCTCCATCTCGTTGGCGGCCTGCACGATCTCGACGCTGGTCTTGCCGCTCACGGAGGCGTCGACCAGCATGTAGTTGCCGTGCGCCTCGAAGGGCGTGAGGCCGACCGCGCGGAGCTCCTTCGCGAAGGCGTCCATCCAGTCGTTGTTGTAGGTGACCTTCTCCTTGACCTCGCCGGTGTCGAGGATCGCCTCGGCGGCGGCGATCGCCATCAGGCTCAGGTTCCAGGGCAGGTACATGAGGTTGAACGCCTCGACGACGTCGGGCGCGCCCACCACGTAGCCGAAGCGCACGCCGGCCAGGCCGAAGGCCTTCGAGAACGTGTGCGAGAGGAAGACGTGGGGGTACTTCTTCACGAAGTCGACCTTGGCCTCGACCTGCGGGTGGTAGTCGAGGTAGGCCTCGTCGATGCAGAGCGGGATGCCGAGCTCACAGAACTTGGTGAGGTCGGCATCGTCGATGAAGATGCCCGTCGGGTTGTTCGGGTTGATGATGAGGATGAGCTTGGTCTTCTCGTTGACCGCCGCCAGCATCCCCTCGACGTCGTACTGCAGGTCCTCCTCACGCAGCGGCACCTGCACCGTCGTCGCGCCGCAGAGGCCGGCGCGCGACGGGAACATCTCGAAGGTCGGGTTGGAGCAGAGGAACTCGTCGCCGGGCTGCAGGAAGAGACGCATCATCGCGTCGATGGTCTCCGAGGAGCCGTTCGCAAGAGCGATGTTCTCGGCCGCCACGCCGTGCAGCTCGCCGAGCTTGGTGCGCAGCCGGTAGGCGCGGTCGGGATACCGGTTGCCCTTCTTGGCCATCTCGACGATCGCCTCGACCACCGCGTCCGACGGCGGGATCGGGTTCTCGTTCAGCATCATGCGCCCCAGCTCCGGGTGCGCCCAGGCTTTGTCGAGGATCGCCGTGTTGTACTCCGGCGCGGTGAAGACCCAGGGGATGATCTTCTCTTTGATGTCGGTCATTCTCGCTGTCCTTTCTTCGCGGCGGCCAGGGTCACGCGAGGCAGCTGCCGGCGAACTCGACCATCTCGTTGGTGGCCTTGGAGAAGGCCTCGGCGGTCTTCACGAGCGCCGGGTGCGTGTTGTACTCGTCGCGGGTGTAGCCGTCCTCTTCGTAGGCGCGCTCGAAGTAGGGGATGCGCATCAGCTTGTCCATGACGTCCTTGGGCGGGTCGACGGAGATGCGGTCGGCCTCGAACGTGATGCTCTCGGCGTCGGGGAAGTTGATGAGCTCGTCGATGAGCGGCGGCGGGCAGGTGACGACGATGTCGGCGCCGGCCTTCTCCTCGAGGTGCCAGATCCGCGTCTTGCCGTCGACGACCGGCCCGAGGCGCAGCGAGCAGGAGAGCATCTTGCTCTGGTAGCCGCCCTCCTTGACGAGGCGGTACGCCTTCTTGAAGATCGCCAGCTCGGCGAGGCGCACGTCGCCCTCGGTCACCTCGATGCCCTTCTCCTTGCCGAACTCGCGCAGGCCGCCGAGGTCGCCGTAGCGGGCCTCCATGTGGGTGATGACTGAGCGCCAGTTGGAGAGGTCGACGCCGTCGGCCTTGGCCTTCTCGAGGCCGCGCCGCACCGACTTCGCGCAGTCCATGAGCTGCGGCAGGATGAAGGTCAGCGTGTTGTTGGTGGCGATGCCCTTGGAGGTGAGCTCCTCGATGACCTCGTAGCCCTGCGCGGTGCCGGGCACCTTGATCATGACGTTCGGGTTGAGGGCGTGAAGCTCCGCCGCCTGCCTGAGCATGGCGTCCTTGTCGAAGGCGCTGCGCGGGTCGCACTGGCCGGAGAGGAAGCCCTCCTTGTGGCCCGAGGCCTCGAACAACGGCAGGAACATGTCGGAGCCCTGCTTGACGACCTGCTTGTAGAGCTCCCAGAAGAGGCCCTCGGTGTCGAGGCCGTCGTGCTCCTTGAGGATCTTGTCGGCCTCGGCCTGCCAGCGCGGCGGGTCGTCCTTGATGGCCTGCAGCGACAGCGGAGGGTTGGTGGTGACGCCGCGGAAGAGCTGGCTCATGGGGTCGCCGGCGTCGTACATGCGCGCGAACTGGGCCTCGAGGACCCCGTGGTCGGCCGCGTCGGCCTTGGCGAGCATCATCTTGTACCAGTTGTCGAGGATGACCGGTGACGAGTCCCACCAGATCTCCATGCCGGGGCTGACGGCGACCAGGTCTTCCAGCATGTTGCGTTCGTGCATCTCTCCCCCTTAGGGATCGTTTCGACGGATGTCGGAGTACGCGGAGCAGGTCGGGTTCACGCCCTCGGCACCCTCCCGGGAACGCGAGAGCACCTGATGAACGGCCGCCGGCTCACACCACGATGCACTGGACACCCAGGGACGTGAGCTCGTCGCGGACGGCTTCGTCGACACCGTCGTCGACGATGACGGTGTCGACCCGGTCGAGGCCGCAGATGACGACGTCGGCGACGACGCCGATCTTGCTGTGGTCGACGAGGACGACGACCTCGCCGCGCGTGCGGTCGATCATGGCGCGGTCCATGCTGGCGATGCCCACCGTCGGGGTGGTGAGCCCCTCCTCGAGGTCGAAGCCGTCGACCCCGAGCAGCATACGACCGGCGTGGAACTGGCCGAGCTGCTCGATGCCGAGGGGGCCGTCGACCGCGTTGGAGCGCGGGCGGTAGCGACCGCCGACGAGGATCACCTCGAGATCGAGGTTCTGGGCTTCGGCGAGGGCGCCGCTGTTGTGCGTGATGACGCGTCCTTCGAGCTCGGGATCCACGTGGCGCAGCACCTGGGCGGCCGTCGTGCCGGCGCTCAGGAACACGGTCTCACCGGGCTGGATCATCGACGCCGCCCGCCGGGCGATGCGGCGCTTCTGCTCGGCGTTGGCCGACACGTTGTCGAGGTAGTGGGCCTCCTCGACCATGCGCCGGCGGAGCAGGGCGCCCCCGTGGGTGCGCAGGAGGACCCCCTCGGCCTCGAGACGCTCGAGGTCGCGGCGGATCGTCATCTCGGAGACGCCGAGGTCTTCGCTGAGGGAGGAGACGCGGACCGCGCGGCGCTCCTGCAGGAGCTCCCAGATGCGCGCGCGGCGCTGCGCCGGGATCATCTCGTGAGCTTCCGGCACGCCCTGAGGGGGCACGGTCGTTCGGCCTCCGTTCGCGTCGACAGAACATCACAAAGTCGCACACATTGTAACGTTCTCGCGCGGCGTGTCAAACCTGAGGCGCGAACATAACCGAACAGTGAACCCGCTGTGAGCGGCGCGTGAGATCCAGCGGCGCGAGGCGTGGCGCCCGGCCTGTCAACACCGCGCCGGGCGACCCGTCACCAGTCGGAGAAACCCTCGTTGTACCAGATCTTCGAGGCGCCCTTCTTGGCGCGCTTGGTCCACTTCTTCGACTTCGGCTCGGCCTCGACGCGCGCCAGCAGCTTGTCGGCCTGGTCATTGACGCGGGCGCGCATCTCGGGCGTCAGCGCCGGGACCTGCGCGCAGTGCTCCTTGACCTTGGGCAGGTTGAGCTGCGTCGCCGTGTACCAGAAGCCCCAGTCGTCGGCGAAGCGCTGGGCGATGTAGTCCATGTTGATCTTGTGCTCGTCGTCGCTGCCCAGCTCGGCGGTCACGAAGAGGTACTCGATGTCCTTGAGGTCCTTGTCGTTGATCTCGACGATCTGCAGCTTCTGCAGAAGGATGTCGGAGAGCGGCACCGACCAGGGATCCTTCTCGAGGCGGCCCGTGTAGTCGACCTCGTGGCAGTAGTCGAGCTTGTCGAAGAAGACGTCGATCATGGGCACGGCGCCGGCGTAGTAGATGTGCCGGGTCTTGCCGGACATGACCATGGTCTCCTGGTCGCACTCGTAGCCCATCTCCTTCATGAAGTCGCGCATCTTGCCGCGGCCCTTGCCGTAGGCCGCGTAGTCGATGTCGGTGAAGTAGCGTTCGCCGAGCCGCTCGAGCCGCGCGTAGAGGTCGATCTGGTCCGGGAAGTAGTAGTGGAGCGCCAGCGGACCCATGACCCGCATCACGATGCCGCGCTTCTCGCCCTCCTCGACGAGGCGCTTGCCCTCGCTGAGGAAGACCTCGGGGCCCGGGTACTCGGAGAGCGGGATGTCCTTGGGGAGGATGAACGGCTTCTGCGCCATGGTCTGCTACGACCTCCTTCTGCGACCCGCGGCCGCGTGCCCGCCGCGTTGAAGCCGCCTCTCGCTGGGCCCGGCCCCCGCGGGGGCCGGGCCGTGTCTCGGCCCGCGGAGAGCCGGCCCGGCGCCGGCGCGTGCGCGAACCGTCGTGCGCTTACTCGACCGGGATCTCCTTGGCCACGGCCTCGAGCTCCATGCCCTGCTTCTTGCGGACCGCCCACGCGACGATCCAGATCACGACACCGGTCAGGTAGAGACCGCCCATGAAGAGGGCTGACTCCCACAGGTTGATGTAGTACACCCCGTCGGGATCCCAGACGTACATGAAGATGTTGAAGATCATGAAGGCGCAGTAGACGGCCGCGATGATGGCCATCCACGGGATGCCGGCGATCTCCCCCTTGGGCAGCGAGGAACTCTCCCAGATGCTGCGGGCGCGCCACTTCATGACCATGAAGGCGAGCCCGCTGCCGAGGAACATGATGACGATGCCGAACGTCGCATCGTAGGTGAAGAGCTTGACGATCGTGACCCCGCGCTCCTCCACGATGGGCGTGTACGCGTAGAGCGCCGCCACGATGGTCGACGGGATCGTCATCAGCACGAGAGCGATGACCGGGACGCCGCTGCTCGTCACCCGCGCGGCGGCTTCAGGCAGGATCCGGTCGAAGGCCGACGCGAAGATCATGCGCGTCGAGGACAGGAAGAGCGTCCCGAACCACCCGAAGAGCAGCAGCGAGATGGCGGCGATCAGGATGACCTGCACGGCCGCGTTGGGCACGATCCAGGAGATCATCGCCGTGGGCGAGACGTAGTCACCGCCGATCGGCGAGACCCCCCACCAGAAGGCCGCCATCGTGCCCATGAAGGCTTGGTAGCCGACCTTCCACGTCATGAGCCCGAGGAAGGCGAGCGCGATGAACGTGGGTACGAGGAGGCCGCCGAGCATCTGGTAGATGTTCTTGCGGAAGTCCTTGGCGCCCCGCACCTCGCCGTAGAGCGTCGCCCCCCAGTTCGGCCACGCCATCCAGAACAGCATGAGGGGGATCAGAGCCCAGGTGGCCCAGCTGAGACCGCCCGAGAAGGTCGACGTCGGCATCTCGGTGCCCGCGCCGACGGCCTCGATGGCGTCGAAGGCGCCCGCGTGAGACTGACCCTCGACGACGACCAGGTTACCGTCGTCATCGTAGACGAACACACCGTTCGCGTCCTGCTCGTAGACCGTGAGGTCGAGCAGGCCGGCGTCGCCGCCGTAGTACTTCTCGGAGGCCTCGTTGAACCTCTCCTTGAACGTGTCATCGGAGGTGACGAGCAGAAGGACGCCGCAGACGATCACGCCGGCGAGGCCGATCCACATGGCCCACTTCTGGAACTTGGCGTACGCCTTCATGCCTACGGCGACCAGCGTCGAGGAGATGGCGATGACCACCAGCGAAGCGACGAAGATGCCCGTGGCGGAACCGAGCCAGTCGGCCGCGCCGTGCAGGCCGAGGATGCGGAAGATCGGCTTGATCGTGGTCTGAACGCCCATGTCGGCGTAGATCGGGGTCCAGAGCCAGAGGATGAACCACCAGCCCACGGCGGCGATCACGAAGCCCACCGAACTGTGGAAGATGCGGGTCATCCACACGTAGTCGCCGCCGGCTCTCGGCATGGCCGAGATGAGGCCGGCGTAGACGATGATCTCGAAGACGATGAAGATGGCGGTGAGGACGATGGCCCAGAAGAGACTGCCACCCGGGATGAAGGTCGCGTACGCGAACGACCAGATGGCGAGGAACAGGTTGACCGAGAAGAAGGAGTAGCGGAACCCGTCCCCGCCGGACCACCCCTTGACCAGGCCGCTGGCCTTGCGCACGAAGAGC
>JAZBOM010000058.1:0-2136 GCA_036351205.1 Thermoleophilia bacterium
CCCGTCGAGCCGGCCGATCCGTCCCGGATCGGCCGGCCGGGCCCGATCGCCGGCTCCGGACCGGGCAGCCTGGAACACGGGCCGTGCGGCTGCCGGGCGTTCGCGGCTTGTCTCAGAGGAGCGACCGTGACTATGATGGTCGCACATTAGAGCGACGCTGGGGGGCGACGCTCGCGCATCCGCGCCTGCGGAAAGGGGAGAGCTATGGGAAGCACGAGTCACCGTCGCACGCCGTTCGTCATCGCCTTGCTCCTGCTGGCGGCACTCGCGATCTCGCTGGTCGCGGGTCTGACGAGCGCCGCCGCCGAAGAGACCGCGTCGCCGGCGGCGGGCGACGAGAAGGTCATCTACCGCGTCGGCTGGCCCGACGAGCCGGACAGCATGAACCCGTACATCGGGTACACGGCTGAGGCGTTCGAGATCTGGTACCTCAACTACGATGCGCTCATCGGCTTCGACGCGGCCACGCTCAGCCCGATGAAAGGTGAGGAGTCGACGGGCCTCGCCACCGACTGGACGACGAGCGAGGACGGTCTCACCTGGACCTTCACCCTGCGTCAGGACGCGGTGTTCAGCGACGGCGAACCCCTGACGGCCGAGGACGTCGCCTTCTCGTACAACTACGTCATCGAGAACGACCTCGAGAACTGGACCGCGTACACGAACCTCATCGAGCAGGCGACCGTGATCGACGACTACACGGTCCAGTTCACCTGCTCGAAGCCCAAGCCCGACATGATCCGCCACTACGTGCCGATCGTGCCCGAGCACGTCTGGTCCAAGATCACTCCCGAGGACGCGGCCGAGGGCTTCCAGAACCTTCCCACCATCGTCGGCTCCGGGCCGTTCATCTGCACCGAGTGGAAGAAGAACTCGTACGTGAAGATGGAGGCCAACCCGAACTGGCGGGGCGCGAAGCCCAAGATCGACGAGATCTACTTCGTCTACTTCACCAACACCGACACCATGGTGCAGGACCTCAAGTCCGGCAACATCGACGGCGCTGCCGCCCTCGGGGCGGGTCAGATGGCGCAGTTGGAGAACGAGCCGGGCATCACCGCCGAGGCGATCTCCGTCGACGGCTTCAACGAGCTTGGCTTCAACTGCTACGACAGCGACGACAGCAAGGCTCACCCCGCCTGCCGGGACTGGCAGTTCAGGCAGGCGCTCGCCTGGGCCGTCGACCTGCAGAAGGGCGTCGACCTCGTGTGGCAGGGGTACTCGCCGCCGGGCACGACGATCATCCCGCCCGACTACTACAAGGACCCGGACTGGCACTGGGAGCCCCCTGACGAAGTCAAGTACACCTACGACCCCGAGAAGGCCAAGCAGCTGCTCGACGAGGCCGGGTATCCCGACTCCGACGGCGACGGGGTCCGCGAGTACGACGGGAAGCCGATCAAGCTCAGCCTGATCGCGCGCACGGAATCGAACGAGAGCCAGCAGTGGGCGAAGCTCTTCGCCGGCTGGTTCAAGGACGTCGGCGTCGACATCAAGATCGAAGTGATGGACGAAGGCGCCCTCATGGACCGCATGTACAACTACGAGGGCGACACCTTCGCACCGGACTTCGAGATGTTCCTCTGGGGCTGGTACCTCGACTTCGACCCCGGCTCCATGCTGAGCTACATGACCGCGGACCAGATCGAGAACTGGAGCGACTGCAACTGGTCAGACCCCGAGTACGAGGAGCTGTACCGGCTGCAGGGCGAGGAACTCGATACGGCGACGCGTCTCGAGTACGTCCACCGCATGCAGGAGATCCTGTACGAGCAGTGTCCCTACATCGTCACCGACTACGGCCCCGACTTCGAGGCGTGGAACACCGACAGGTGGGAGGGCTACATCCACATCCCCGAGCCGAACGGCAACGTGCTGCTTCCGCCTTTCGGCAACGGCTGCGGCTACATGAACTTCCTGAGCATCCAGCCGAAGACGGCCGACGCGGCGACCGACGAGGGCGGCAACACGGCCCTCTGGATCGCGCTCGCCGCGGGCGCGGTGATCGTCGTCCTGATCATCGTGTTCGTGCTCCGCGCGCGTAAGCCGCAGGCGATGGAGGAGTAGTCCGGACCTGAGCGGCACGCCCGTGCCCTTCTGAGGGCGATCGGGGGGCGCTCGCGCCCGGCATGAGCC
>JAZBOM010000059.1:0-7156 GCA_036351205.1 Thermoleophilia bacterium
AGAGCCAGCGAGACCATCGTGGCCTCGAACTGTGAAGGCGCGAGGTAGACCCCATGCTCGAGCATGTGCCGGTGGTAGCGCGCGTAGGCGACCGTGTCGGCGCGCTTCGCGTCGACCCAGCCCGCGACCGGTCCCTCGCAGAAGAACATCGTCAGCATCGCCCCCACCCGGTTGATCGTGACGGGGGCGTCGCCGGCGGCCGCGCGAAGCCCGCTCTCGACGCGCGCGGCCAGGGCCTCGAGGCCCTCGTACACGCCGGGCTCCGACAACACGCCGAGGGTGGCCGCGCCGGCCGCCATCGCCAGGGGGTTGCCGGCGAGCGTGCCGGCCTGGTAGGTCGAACCCAGCGGGGCGACGGTCTCCATCAGCTCGCGACGGCCGCCGAAGGCCCCGACGGGCAGGCCGCCGCCGATGATCTTGCCCAGGGTCGTGAGGTCGGGGATGACCCCGAAGCGCTCTTGCGCGCCGCCCCAGGCGACCCGGAAGCCGGTGATGACCTCGTCGAAGACGAGCAGGGCGCCGTACTCGGTACAGAGGCGGCGCGCCGCCTCGAGGAAGCCGGGGGCCGGCGGTACGACGCCCATGTTGCCGGCGACCGGCTCGACGATCAGGCAGGCGATCTCCTCGCCGCGCGCCTCGAAGAGCGCCTCGAGGCCGGCGATGTCGTTGTACTCGAGGAGCAGCGTGTCGGCCGTCGTCCCCCTGGTCACGCCGGGGCTGTCGGGCAGCGAGAGCGTGAGCACGCCGCTGCCGGCGGCGGCGAGGAAGGCGTCGGAGTGCCCGTGGTAGCAGCCGACGAACTTGACGATCCTCTCGCGCCCGGTCGCGCCGCGGGCGACGCGCACGGCGCTCATCGTGGCCTCGGTACCCGAGTTGACCATGCGCACGAGCTCGATCGACGGCACGGCCTCGCAGATCAGCCGGGCGAGCTCGATCTCGAGCGCCGTCGGGGCCCCGAAGCTGGTGCCGTCGTCGAGCACGGAGCGCAGGCGCTGCACGACCTGAGGGTGACCCCAACCGAGGATCATCGGCCCCCACGAGGAGACGAAGTCGACGTACTCGTTGCCGTCGGCGTCCCAGACGTGGGCGCCGCGCGCCCTGGCGATGAAGAGCGGATGCGGCATGCCGACGCCCTTCATCGCCCGCACCGGCGAGTTGACGCCGCCCGGGATGTACCTGAGCGCCTCCTCGAAGAGGCGGGCAGAGGTCTCGAGGTTCACGCGTTCCTCCAGCAGGCCGGACTCAAGGACTCCTCATATACTACGCGGTCAGCGCTCCATGTGAGAGCGTGCACAAGGGCGCGCCTTCGGGAGAGGCGCGTGCGGGGCCTCGTCGAAGGGAGCAGAGGAGTGAGCGCCACGATCCGCGCGGCCGGCGCCGACGACGCGGTCGCCATCGCCGGGCTGATCCGCGAGATGGCGGCGGACTTCGGCGAGCACTCGCCGGTCGAGCCCGCCTGGGTCGAGACCTTCCTCGCCCGTGGCGACGCCGGCGCCTTCGTCGCCGAGGACGACGGCACGCTGGTCGGGGTCGTCACCTGGTTCCTCTTCCCGGGGCTCTACCACGCCGCGCAGTGCGCGACGGTCGACGAAGCGGTCGTGACCGAGGGACACCGCGGGCGCGGCATCGGGACGGCGCTGTTGCGCCACACGATGGCGCACCTCGAAGGGCTCGGTGTGGCCGAGATCGGCATCTCGACGGGGCTCGAGAACGAGGGCGCCCAGCGGCTCTACCGTCGGCTGGGCTTCACCGACGCCTCGTTGCTGCTGGAGCGACACCTGTGAGCGCCGCACGTGAGGGGCGCGAAGGGCGACCGCGCCGGACGGCGGCGTCGGCAGGCGAGAAGCGGCACCCGACGCCGGCGGTCAGCGGGCACGAGCGGGACCTCCCGGCAGGTGTGACGATCCGCGGAGCCGGCCCCGGCGACGAGGCGGCCGTCGTGCGCCTCGTCGTCGAGATGGGCCGCGACTTCGCGCACGGCACCACGGTCGACGAGGCCTTCGTGCGCCGCTACCTCGACCAGCCCGGTGCCCACATCCTGCTCGCCGTAGGGCCAGACCGCCCGGTGGGCGTGCTCTCGTACTCGGTGACGCTCGACCTCTACCACGCGGCGCCGGCCGGCGAGATCGAGGACGTGGCGGTGACCGCGACGGCACAGGGCAACGGGGTCGGTGAGGCGCTCGTACGCGAGGCGATGCGCCGCCTGGTCGCCGAGGGCTGCGCCGAGATCGGCGTCATCACGAGCCGCGACAACCGGCGCGCCCAGCGCGTCTACCGGCGCGCCGGGCTCACCGACGAGCTCGTCTGCCTGCAGCGGCACTACATCGACGGAGAGTAGACGGACGTCGCCTCGCGGAGTCGACGCCGCGACGGCGCGTCGCCGGCGTCAGGGCACGGCCGGCGGGCACCAGGCCCGCGGCACGTAGGCGCAGTAGGGCTCCTCGGCCATGTAGTCGCCGGTCGCCTCGTAGGCGCGGGCGCGGCAACCGCCGCAGACCTTCTTGAACTCGCAGACCCCGCACTTGCCCTTGAGCCCGTCGAGGTCGCGGAGCTCGACGAAGAGCGGCGACGAGCGCCAGATCTCGGAGAACGGGGTCCGGCGCACGTCGCCGGCCACCTTGTCGAAGTAGCCGCAGGGCTGCACCTCGCCGCGGTGCGAGATGAAGCAGAAGCCGAGGCCCGCGAGGCAGCCGCGGGTCAGCGTGTGCAGGCCGCCGTGGCTGTGCGGGTGCACCTCGATCTTCCTGCCGGTCGCCTTCGCCCGCTGCCGCATGACGCGCCAGTAGTGCGGCACGTCGGTGGGCTTGAGGAAGAGCTCGGACTCCTGCTGGGCGTCGAACATCCACTCGAGGGCGCGCTCGTACTCCTCCGGCGGCAATTCCTGCTCCTCGAGCTCCTTACCGCGGCCGGTCGGGACCAGCATGAAGGGGTGGAAGCTGACGGCGCCGAGCTTCTCGGCGAGGGCGAGCAGCGCCGGCAGGTGGTGCACGTTGAGCTTCGTGATCGTCGAGTTGACCTGCACCTCGACGCCGGCGGCGAGGGCGTTGCGGATGCCGCGCACGGCGCCGTCGAAGGCGCCGGGCACACCGCGGAACTCGTCGTGCTCGGCGGCGCTCGGGAAGTCGATCGAGACGCTGATGCGCCCGATGCCGACCTCCTTCATGCGCCGCGCGACCTCGGGCGTGACCAGGGTGCCGTTGGGCGACATGACGACACGCAGGCCGCGCTCGACGCCGCGCGCCGCGATGTCGAAGACGTCGGCGCGCATCAGCGGGTCGCCGCCGGTGAGGATGAGGATGGGGTTGGCGAACGAGGCGATCTGGTCGACGAGGTCGAAGGCCTCGGCCGTCGTCAGCTCGCCCTCGTAGGGCCCGCGCACTGCCGAGGCCCGGCAGTGCTTGCAGGCCAGGTTGCAGCTGCGCGTGACCTCCCAGGCGATGACGCGCGGCGGGGCGACGCCGCCGGCGTCGTCGGGCCGCGCGCCCGGGTGCTTCGAGTCTTCAGCGTGGGGATGGTGCAAATCGCGTCCAGTGTGCCAGAGGCGCGCATCGGCAGCAACGGCGGCGGCGGACGCGCGCAGCGCTGCGCCGCCCCGCCGCTCAGCCGTCCTTGCGCGCCTTCCAGATCTCCTCGCACGGCCAGCGCCGCGCCCACTCCAGCGGGACGATCTCGCCGAGGAACGGCGCCCGCACCTTCACGTCGGGCCCCGGCCGCACCTCGATGAAGTCCTCGACACGGAAGCCGTTCGCCCCGAGCAGCCGCACCCAGTCGCCCCAGCCGAGGTGGAACTCGACCGAGTCTTCGTCGGGCCACTCGAAGCGGTGCATGCCGAAGTAGTCGCGCGCGAGTCGCCGGCCGACCTTCGCGTCGGCCTCGGGCCCGGTGCAGAGCATCAGCAAGGTGCTGTTGGTGAGGAAGATCAGACGGCCGCCCGGACGCAGCAGGCGGGCGGCCTCCGGCACCCAGAGGTACGGGTCGGCCCAGAGGCAGGCGCCGTACTCGCTGATCGCGAGGTCGAAGCTCGCGTCGGGGTACGGGACGTGCTCGGCGTTCCCCTCGATGAGCGGGAAGTCGAGGCCGTGCTCGGCCTGCAGACGGCGCGCTGTGGCGAGTTGCTCCTTCGAGAGGTCGATCCCGACCGGCCGCGCGCCGCGCCGGGCGAGCCACGCCGACACGTAGGCCGTGCCGCAGCCGAGCTCGATCGCGTCCGTGCCCGCGACCTCGTCGGGCAGAACGTGAAGCTCGGCCTCGGGCACGCTCCAGATGCCCCACGTCGGCTCGTCGTCCGCCCAGGCGAGCTCGCCCAGGCCGACGAAGTCCCCGGCGCACTCGTCCCAGGCGGCGCGGTTGCGCTCGACGTGGTCGGGGTCGCCGCCCACTACCCGAGCCAGCGGACCAGGTCCTTGGCCCAGTAGGTGATGATGAGGTCGGCCCCGGCCCGCTTGATGCCGGTCATCGCCTCGAGCACACAGCGCTCCTCGTCGAGCCAGCCCTTCTCGGCCGCCGCCTTGAGCATGGCGTACTCGCCGCTCACGCTGTAGGCGGCGAGCGGGAAGCGCGTCTCCTGCTTCACGGCACGGATGACGTCGAGGTAGGGCAGCGCCGGCTTGACCATGACGATGTCGGCGCCCTCTTCGATGTCGAGCAGCACCTCGCGCACGGCCTCCTCGCCGTTCGGCGGGTCCATCTGGTAGGTCTTGCGGTCGCCGAAGGCCGGCGCCGACTCGGCGGCGTCGCGGAACGGGCCGTAGAAGGCCGAGGCGAACTTGGCCGAGTAGGCCATGATGGCGGCGTCGACCAGCCCCTCGTCGTCGAGCGCGTTGCGGATCGCGGCGACGCGCCCGTCCATCATGTCCGAGGGCGCGACCACGTCGGCGCCCGCCTCGGCGTGGGTGATCGCCATCTTCGAGAGCAGCTCGAGCGTGACGTCGTTCAGCACCTCGCCGTCCTGGACCACGCCGCAGTGCCCGTGGTCCATGTACTCGCAGAGGCAGACGTCGGTGATCACGAGCAGGTCGGGCGCCTCGTCCTTGATCGCCTTGACGGCGAGCTGGACGATGCCCTCGGGGTCGTAGGCGGCGGTCGCGGCCGAGTCCTTGTGCGCGGGGATGCCGAACAGCAGGACGGCCGGGATGCCGAGCCGCGCGACCTCGCGCACCTCGGCCAGCAGGTTGCCGATCGAGAGCTGGGCGCAGCCGGGCATCGAGGCGATCGGGTTGTTGACGTTCTCGCCGTGGATCACGAAGAGCGGGTAGATCAGGTCGTCCGGGGAGAGCGTCGTCTCGCGCAGCATGCGGCGCACCGTGGGGGTGCGGCGCAGGCGGCGCATCCGGTAGCTCGGGTAGTACATCTACCCCCGTCCTTTCATCGTGTGGATGGGCCGCTCACGCGCCCCGGGCCAGTTCGACGGCCGCGCGCACGACGCCGATGACCGACGTGCGGTCGCGCAGGCTGCAGAGGTGGACGGGGACGCCGTGGTCGACGCCGAGCGCCTTGCGCACGGCGTCGGGCTCGACGGTGTCCTCGGCCATCGAGGTGTACGTGGCGACGACGAAGGGCAGGCCGTCGGACTTCTTCACGAAGTCGACGTCGCGGCGGCCGGCCCGCAGGCTGTCGGCGTCGTTCGCGTTGACGAGCACCACGAAGGCCGAGGCGTCGCGTGCCACCCGCGCCCAGGCGGCCTCGGACACCGTGCCGACCGACGTGTAGACGAGCACCTCGGCGGTCGCGAAGAGCACGTCGTCGTCCTCGGACTCGCCCTCGACCGTGGTCAACGTGCCGGCGACGATCGGCACCTCGACCTCTTTCTCGTCGATGAGCTCGACGCGCAGCTGCTTGGTGACGTTGGAGTCGGTCAGCGTCGTGAGGAACACCTCGTTGTAGAAGTCGATCGGGCCGCGCACGCAGACGCTGACGCCCTTGGCGATGCCGTCGATGACCGGCTCGGAGACCGTGACGAGCCCGCTGGAGAAGAGGCTGTAGATGACCTTCGCGCCGTGGAACCGGTCGAGGCCGCAGTCGCGCAGGATGGTGTTGATGTCGGCGCGCCCGTCGATGTGGACGACGACGCGCCACTCGTCGGGGGTGAGACGCACCTCGCCGCGGTCCTCGACGCCCTCGTTGTAGGCGAGGTGCGGGATGCGCTCGAGCGACCCGAGGTGCTCGAAGATGAGCTCCCACTCGTCGATGCGCCGGCACCCCTCCATGATGACGTTCTCGACGTTCATCTCGACGAGGACGTCCTGGTCGTCGGGGCGCTCCTCGGCGCTGAAGGAGAACTCGCCGTCGGCCCAGCTGAAGAAGTCGAAGGCGGCGTCCTGGATCTGCTCGCGTATCGCCTCCTCGAGCGTGGCGCGGGCGATGAACTCCTTCTCGAGCAGGATGGTGCCGATGCGCGGCCCCTCCTTGCCGGCCTTCTTCTGCGCCGAGAGGGCCTGCTTGAGCTGCGCCGGCTTGAGCAGGCCCGCCTGCACGAGGCGCTCGCCGAGCGGCAACTGCTGCGGGATCGAGAACGCGTAGTTGATGAGGCCGTTCGTGAAGTAGATCTTGCCCCAGGCCTCGTCGCGGCGGATCGTGAGGGCGCCGCTCTTGGCGCTCATCTTCACGAGCTGGAAGATGTTGGGGAGGCTGAACTCCTTGAGGTTGCCCTGCAGCAGCAACGGTGGCCTTTCGTCCGACGGCGAACGGGGCGGGCGCGGCACGAGCGCGACGCCCGCCGGCCATCCCTGACCCCGTATGTTACGACACCGGCGGCGGCGCGCTCACCTGACCGGCGCGCTCCCGGCCACAGCGCCGGCCTCCTCGGTCTCGGGGAGGCACCAGGGCACCTCGCAGGAGCCCTCTTCGAGGTGTCGCCGGCGCAGGGCCCACGCCCCGCCCGCGCCGGCGGCCAGCGTCGCGAGGCCGCCGAGGGCGACCGCCCAGCGGGCGCCGACGGCGCTCGCCAGCAGCCCGGCGATCGGCGCGCCGATCGGCGTGCTGCCGAGGAAGAGCATCGCCCAGAGCGCCATCACGCGGCCGCGCATCGCCGGCGCCGCGTTCAGCTGGAGCATCGCGTTGGTGGTCGAGACGAAGAGGACCGCGGCGGCTCCCATGGGCAGCAGGAGCAGGAGCCCGGAGGTGAAGCCGGGCGCGGCGGCCACCGCGACACTGAAGA
>JAZBOM010000060.1:0-5546 GCA_036351205.1 Thermoleophilia bacterium
CGCATCGGCGGCATCGCGCTGGGGATGAGCGGCAGTCCGGTCTACGTGGACGCCGGCGCCGGCCCGAAGCTCGTCGGCGCCGTCTCCTACGGCGACCAGTTCACGCTCGGCGGCATGGGCCTGGCTACGCCGATCGAGTACATGGCCGACCTGCAGGCGACCTACGCGGAGGAGCCCGCCGCCGTCGCCGGCACGTACGACCTCGCGGAGCCGGTCGCGACCGAGCAGGGGCGAGTGTCGAGCGTGGTGATCGCACCGTCCGCCGGGGCCGCCGAGAGCCTCGAGGCCGACGCCGGGCAGACCGTCATGGCCCCGCTCGCCCTGGTCGAGATCGGCGGCCTGCGCCCCCAGAGCCGCGCCTACCAGGCACTCGCCGCCCGGCTCGAGCGCAACGGCCTGACGGTGCGGCCCGCCGCCGGCGGGGGCGTCTGGGACGGCCCGCCGGCGCCGGCGCTCGAGGCCGGCTCGCCGTGCGTCGCGATGTTCTCGAGGGGCACGGTCTGGTTCGGGGCAGCCGGCACCGTCACCTACGTCGACGGCGACACCGCGCTGCTCTTCGGCCACCCCCTCTGGTGGGTCGGGCCCACCGAGGCGGCGCTGCACGCCGGCTACGTCTCCGGCGTCTGGCCCAGCCTCCTCGCCCCGTACAAGCTCATCGCCCCGAGGGACGAGAAGGGGACGGTCGTGCAGGACCGCTACTGGGGCGTCGTCGCGCGTCTCGACCGGAGCCCGGACATGGTGCCGGTGACGACCCACGCGGTCTACCCGGTGGAAGGCGTCGAGGTGACCGACCAGTCGAGCGTCTCGCAGTGGCTCCTGACCCAGCCGTTCTACTTCGAGGCGGCGCCCTACGTCACGCTCTACGCGCTGACGGCGGCCAACGACATCGAGTACTACGCCGGCAGCGCCGAGACGACGACGCGCGTCGTCGTCTCCGACGCGACGGGGACGTTCGTGATGGAGCGGGACAACCTGTGGGACACCGGTGCGGACGTGGCCATGGAGGCGACGCTGGACGTCTACTCCATGCTCGTCCCACTCGCCAACGATGCGGACGGGGTGCTGCGGCCGCACGTCGAGTCGATAGAGCTCGACGCGACCGTCTCCCCCAAGCGCCGCTCCGCGCGCATCGCCGGCCTCGTGCTCCCGAAGGGCCTGGCGGTGGGCGACAACCCCGTCGTCGTCCAGTACTACGCCTACGGGTCGGCGGAGCTGCAGGCGGTAGAAGGGACGCTGACCCTGCCGAGGGGCGTGGCGCGATCGGGGAGCCTCACGGTGCGCCCCTCCTCGTGGGGCACGTGGGACGACTACGACGACGAGTACGAGCTCGACAGCTCGCCGCCGCAGACCTTGGCGGAGCTCGTCGACGAGGTCAACGCGAGCCCCCCCAACAGCGACCTCACCGTCGTCTTCGAGCCGGACTACTTCCTGGAGCAGCCCGTGACCGTCGAGGCTCGGCTGGCGACGCCCTGGGTCTTCGGCAACGAGTACTGGGGTGAGACCGCCCGGGTCCGCGTCGAAGCCGACCGGACGACGGTGCCGTTCGGCGGCGGCGTGCGGGTCTCAGGCGCCGTCTCCGCGGTAGACGGCGAGATCAAGCTCGACGTGCTGCGTCTCGACGCCGGCCGCACCGAGGAGAAGTACGTGAAGACCATCACGGCGTGGGGTGACGGTGGAGTCGCACGCTTCGCGACGAAGGTCGGTGACCTGCGCCGGAACACGCGGATCATCGTGCGCACCCGGCCCACGAGTCAGTACCTGACGGCCAACGGCGTGGTGTCGGTCAAGGTGAGGGCGGCGGTGAGCCTGCGCGCCGAGCGCCTGGCGACGGGAGCGCGGTTGACGGTCAAGGTCAGGCCGCTCGCGGCGACCGGCACCGTCCTGCTCGAGAAGCTCAGGGACGGCCGGTGGGTCGCGATCCGCAGTGCGCCGCGCGCGCCCGGCCAGACGATCACCTTCCGGGTGGGCAGCGGCACCCACGTGCTGCGCGCTCGCTTCCTGCGCGGCGACATCTGCGCCAACGGCACGTCGCCCGTGCTCACCGTGCGCGCGGACTGAGTCGCCGGCGGCGCCGCGCCGCCGCGGCGCGACGAGGCTCGGCGTCGCGCGACGAGTCAGGGCGCGGCGCGGGGTGTCGCCGCTGAGAGGAGCCGCGGCGACCGCGGGTGCGGCCTCAGCGCGAGTCAGCCGGTCGTGAGTCAGGCAGTCGCGGGTCGGCCGCAGCGCGAGTCGGGCGGTCGTGAGTCACCCGGTCGTGAGGCGTTCGCGCAGCTCGTCGGGCGAGAACGCCGGCGCGAGGCAGGAGGTGCCGCGGCAGACGTAGACGGCGCCCGCGGCACGGGTCATCCCTGCGCCACCCGCAGCGGCTGGGAGACCGCGGGCGGCGAGACGCCCCGCGTCGCGGTCGGGATCGAGCCGCTGGACGGTCCGCAGCGGCCGCGGTGCCGTGAGCGCGGCGGCGTGGAGCGCGTCGGTAGCGCCGTCGCCGTCGTGCCCGACGACGACGAGATGGTCCGGGCGCTCGAGGGCGCGCAGCAGGGCGGCGGCGTACGGCGCCGCGCCGACGCCGGACCCGGCGACGTGCGGCACCCAGGCCGCGAGCAGGGCGAGCGCTCGCCGGCGGTAGCCGGGCTCGCCCGTGTACGCCTCGAGCCGCAGCAGCACGTCGGCCATCACCGCGTCGTCCTCGAGGGACGGGAGAGGACGCGCGAGCAGACCCCCGGCACGCGGGTCCGGCTCGCGGTCGAGCAGCCGACCGTCGGCCGTGCCGAGGCGCTCGCCGACCCAGTCGGCGAGCGCCTCGGCACGGCCCAGCAAGTCATCCCGCCCGCTGACCTCGTAGGCGTCGAGCAGCGCGGTCGCGACCGCAGCCTGGTCGCCGAGCAGCCCTCCAGTCGCACCCTCTTCGCCCTCGGGGGTGAGGTAGTGCACGAGGGCCCCGTCGCGGCGGGCGTGCCCCCACAGGTGATCCAGGAGGTCGACCGCAGGCCTTGCGAGCTCCGGTCGGGCAAGCACGGCCGCGCCGCGCAGCAGCGCCCTGGCGGCGAGGGCGTTCCAGTCGACGTAGACGGTCGTGTCGATGAACGGCGCCGCGAGTTCGCTTCGCCCCGCCGCGTCGAGCGTGTAGTAGTGCTCGTCGGCGTCCTGGCTGCCGCTGAACACCGGCGGCTCGCCGCGCCAGAGCGTCCCCAGGAGGTAGTCGATCACGCCGAAAGCCGTGCGGCGGTACCGGGCCGCATCCCCGGCTTGGCCGCCGGCGGCCTCGGGTCCGTCGCGCGCGTCGGTCGGCTCGTCCGTACCCCCGGGCTCGGCCGTACCACCGGCCTTGGCCGTACCTTCGGGCTCGGCCGTGCCGCCGTGGCCGTCGGTCGCCAGTGCGGCATCGAGGTAGAGCAGCGCGAGGCGGGCGTTGTCCTCGAGCATCTTCTCGTAGTGAGGCACGGCCCAGTCGCGCTGCGTGGCGTACCGGAAGAACCCTTCGCCGACCCGGTCGTACACGTCGCCGGCGGCCATGCTGGTGAGTGTCACCCGAAGGACCTCGTCGAGCCGCGACCGGGTCAGCAGCGGCGAGCCGCTCCCGCCACGCAGGCCGGCGTACGCGAGGAGGAAGCCGAAGACGTCGGCCTGCGGGAACTTGGGCTCGCTGCCGAGGCCGCCGTGCAACGGGTCGAAGGCACGGACGATCGTGAGGGCGACCTGGTCGGCGAGATCGCCGGGACCGCTCGCGTCGCCGGCGAAGACGCTCGCCTCGTCGACATGCTCCAGCACCGGCGCGCCCGCCTCCCGGCCGGCGACGCCGGCAGCCCCCCGCTTCGGTGCACCCTCCCTCGCAGCCGCACTCTCCCCCGCGGCGGCGCTCACCGCTGCGGCGGCGCGCTCCCGCTCGGCCGCGCGCTGCGCGTCGAGCGCGTCAAGCTCGTCGCGGTGCTCGTCGAAATAGGCCCGGACCTTCTCGAGAGCGGCGGCCATATCGTCGGGCGGGAGGTACGTCGCGCCGGTCAGCACCTCCCCGCCGCCGGTGAGGAAGGCGGTCGTCGGCCAGCCGCCCATGTTGTAGCGGCGGTTCACGTCGGGGTCGCGGTCGTTGTCGACGCGCACCGGCAGGTAGTCGCGGTTGACGCGCTCGATGACGCGCGGGTCGGAGTAGCTCGTCTCGTCCATGACGTGGCACCAGTGGCACCACACGGCCGAGAGGGAGAGCAGCACGGGGCGGCCGAGGCTCCGTGCCTCGGCGAAGGCCGCCTCGCCCCAGGGGCGCCAGTCGATCTCGGCGGCGCGGTTGGGGCGCGGGGAGAAGCGGAAGTCGGCGCGGCTAGCGGTCATGGCCGCTCCCCGGGGGCGAACGGCCGCGGGTCGGCCGGGCCGGTCCCGGCTCCGATGGCATCGACCGCCGCGGCGATCTCCCCCAAGTCCTCATCGGTCAGGACGAGCGCGCCCGCGGCGATCCACCCCTCGACCTGCTCCGGCCTGCGTGCCCCGACGATCGCGCCGGTCACGCCGTCCCAGGCGAGGGTCCACGCCACGGCGACGGCGGCGACCGGCACGCCGTGGCGCCGCGCGACCGGCCGAAGCGCGTCGCGGAGGGCAAGGTTAAGCTCCAATAACGGCGGACGGAACTGCTCGTCGCGGCGGCGCCAGTCGTCCGGAGCCAGCGCGGCGGCGCGCGCCGCCGTGAAGCCGTCGGTCAGCAAGGCCGACTGCATCGGGCTGTAGACGATCACACCGGTCGTCAGGTCGCGGCACCAGCGCAGCTCGGAGGCGGCCATGTCGCGCTCGATGAGGGAGAACGGCGGCTGCAGGGAGTCGACGTGGGCGATCGGCTCGCAGCGGCGGAGCAGAGAAGGGTCGAAGTTGGAGACGCCGATGGCGCGGACCCACCCGGCGGACTTGAGGAGCGCCATCTCCGCCCAGGCCTCCTCGACGGCAGCCCCGGTCTCGTCCGGCCAGTGGATCTGGAAGAGGTCGATGTGGTCGAGCCCGAGGCGGCGCAGCGACGCCGCGCAGCCCTCCTTCACGGACTTCGGCGTGACGACGCGACGCGGCGTCGCCGTGGGATCGGTGTCGTCCCAGGCGAGGCCGCACTTGGTGAAGACCAGCGGGCGCTCCGCGGCGGGCAGCGCGCGCAGCGCCCGGCCGACGACCTCCTCGGCGTGGCCGTGACCGTAGACGGCGGCCGTGTCCGCCCAGTTCACGCCGAGTTCGACGGCGCGATGGATGGTGGCGATGGAGGCGTCGTCGTCCTGAGGACCCCAGCCGAAGGCCCACCCACCACCGCCGATCGCCCAGGTGCCGAGACCGACGGCGGTGAGGTCGAGCCCACTCGAGTCCAGCTGTCGCCTCGCAAGCTCCATGGCCGTCCTCCGTCCCGGGTCGGCGCGCGAGCAGTCTGCCCCTCGGCGCGCTTCGCGACTCGCCGGCGGGCGCGTCGCTCAGGGCGAGTCTTCCCCGCCGCGTGCGCGTGCCTCACTTCACGGCGTCTCCCGGTGCCCCGCGCGCTCGGCCGCAGGCCCCGCGTCTCGGCGGCGGCCCGGCCTCCTCGCCACGGC
>JAZBOM010000061.1:0-3488 GCA_036351205.1 Thermoleophilia bacterium
AACGTCTTACCTGGCACCGCCGATCGTGGGACAGCGTCCACGATCGGAGCCACGTCGCCGCGCTTACTGGCTGACGAGCTCCCAGTCGTAGCGCACGTCGACCGAGCTGCCCTGATAGGCGTTGTCGCCGGTGGTCGCACCGCCCGGAAGGCCGCCATCGGGGAAGGTCACGGCCCAGTCGTACTGTGTCGCGATGCCGACGGCCAGCGTACCGGCGGCCTCCGTGCCCATGAGGTTGAGCGGACCGCTGTACACCACGGTCGCACCCTGGGTGATCTCGATATCGAGGACGTCGGAAAGGTTGCCGCCGTTGCCGCCCGGGGTGTCGACGAAGCTTGTCTGCGTCAGCCACAGGTCACCGTCCACCGAGCCGGTGTTGGTGAGCGTCACGCTGCCGGTCCGCGTCTCTCCGGGGACCATGTCGTCGATCGTCATGAACGCGGAGTCCGCGTCGCTGTTGTCGTGGGTCAGGACGCCCGCCGTGAACACGTTGTCCGGGTTGCTCGACACCGACGTGAAGTACGCGCCGGACCCCACGACCGCGACAAGGGCGATCAGCAGCGCCGCGATGGCGATGAGGATCTTGCCCCGGTTCTTCTTCAACACGCCTGCAGTCGAACTCATTGATCCTGACCTCCTGATGACGATGACGATCCCTTGATGAACGTGATGCATCTCTCTCGGCGACAAGGTATCGACGCGACGGGGGCCAAGCTTTAGCACGAAATTCGTGGCGAAATGCGCCAGAAGTACGACGACTGCGACCGTCGCACCGCCCGAAACACGAGAGAACGGACGTCTACGCCGGTACTACGAATTCGTCAATTACGGACCCGCGTTCACCGATTTCCCGCAGCGTACGGGAACTCGGACGAGTCGTGAGCCGGACCAGGTGCCCGGTGCAGCGGCAGTCGCCGGCGCCGAAGCGGCGCACGGGGCGCGAAGCGCCGGGCGGCGCCGCCAGCGCGCCGGCAAGCTCGCATTCGGTGAGCGGCCCATCGACGAGCCCGGCGAGCCGTGGGGGTGCCGCCGTGAACAGGTAGTCGGCGTGCCAGCGCAGCGGCTTCTCGCGGCGGAAGTGGCGCGCGACGCGCGCGTCGCGCCCGCGTCGCGCGCTCCCCACGTAGGCGTACCAGCCGCGCTCGAAGACGACCGGGCCGAGTGCGCCGACGGAGATCTCAAGGCGGCGCGGCACCCAGGTCGCGACGACGTACAAGGCGTTCTTCGGTGAGAGAGCGTCCTCCCCGCTCTCCCGGCGGTCGCCGTTCTCGCGGCGCAGGGTGTCCTCCGGACCGTCGCCGGTCATCGATCCTCGACGAGCCGCCCGTAGAGCGACGGGCGGCGGTGCTTCGCGTTCCAGACCCTCCGCCGGCCGAATCCGGCGTGACCCCGGCGCGTGGCCTCCGTGGGGCTTCCCGTCGCGCGCCGACCCGACTTGTCGCTCACGTCGTCGGCGGCGCGCCGCGTGCGTCGCGCTTGCCCACCGGGCCCGTCGGCTTCATCCGCCGCGCCGTCGGCGCGATGCCACCGCGGCGCGGCTGGCAGCGAGGGCAGTAGTGCGTCCCCCGACCGCCGACGACAAGCCGCTCGACCGGCGTTGCGCAGACCCGGCAGGGCTCCGCCGTCCGCTGGTAGACGTTGAGGATCTCCTGGAAGCTGCCGCGCTCGCCGGCCGGGTCGATGAAGCTCTCGATCGACGAGCCCTCGTGGTCGATGCCGGCCTGCAACGTCTCGAGCAGGGCCGCGTGCAGGCGCCGCGCCTCACGCGGCCCTACGCTCCCCGCCGAGCGCAGCGGGTGCAGGCGGGCGCGGAAGAGGGCTTCGTCGGCATAGATGTTGCCCACGCCGGCGATGCGCCGCTGGTCGAGAAGGAAGGCCTTGAGCGGTGCCCGCCGCCCGGCGAGGGCCGCCCGCAGGTAGCCGATGCTGAACTCCTCCGAGAACGGCTCCGGGCCCATGGCGGCGAAGAACGCCGCCTCGTCGGCCGGGTCGAGCGACCAGAGGCGGCCGAAGCGCCGCACGTCGGCGAAGTGGAGCTCGGTCGCGGGCTCGAGCGTGATGACGAAGCGCGACCGCGACGCCCCGGGCTCGGGCCTGAAGAGCAGCTGGCCGGTCATGCGGAGGTGGACGACGACGAGGCGGCCGGGCGCCCGTCTGCCGCCGCCGGACACGCCTTCGACGGCGCCGAGGTCGACGAGCAGGTACTTGCCGCGCCGGCGCAGGCCGAGGACCCGCCGGCCGGCGATCGTCGCCCGCAGCTCGCTCTCGGAGAGGTCGCAGACGGAGGGGTCGGCGACCCGCACGTCGCGCACCACGAGACCGGGCAGGCAGGTCAGCAGACGGCGGCGGACGGTCTCGACTTCGGGGAGCTCGGGCACTAGGCCACCTCCGGGCTCGCGGACGCCCGGCCGTCTCCCGCATTGGCCTCCGCGTCCCGCCCCGACCACCACGCCTTGAGGAACGACCGCGCGCCGTCGACGTCGGTGACCTCGCCCGCCTCGACCTCCTCTTCGAGGGCGTCCAGCGCCTGCCCCACGGCCGGTCCCGGCTCGAGGCCGAGCAGCTCGATCACGTCGTCCCCGCTCAGGAGCCGCGGCACCGGCGCCTTCGTCACCCCAGACCACACGTCGCGCGCCAGCCGGTAGTGTCGGGCGATGGACTTGAGTGAGGTCTTGTCGCCGCGGGTCGCGAGGCGGTCGCAGAGCGAGACGACGACCGACTCGAAGACGTACGGGCTCACGTCGCGGCGGTAGCGGGCGAGCGCCCGTCGCGTCAGCGGCTGCTCGCGGACGAGGAACCCGAGGCGCAGGTGCTGGCGGACCAGGAGCCCGAGGAAGTGGGCGAAGCGACGGCTCATGCGCAGGCGGTCGGCGACCACGAGCGTCATGCCGCGGCCGACCTCGTCGTGGTGCCAGAACATGATGCGGCCGTCCTCCTCGCGCTTCACGACCGGCTTGCCGACGTCGTGGAGCAGGAGGGCCCAGGCCACCGGCGCCAGAGGAGCGGCGCCGGGGAGACCGACCTCCTCGGGCGTGGCGAGGTAGCGCGCCCCGCCGAGCTGGGCGACGACGCCGTGCACGTAGTCGAGCCCCTCGAGCGTGTGGTCGAAGACGTCGTGGTGGTGGTAAGGGTTCTGCGTCACCCCGCGGACGCCGTCGAGCTCGGGCAGGACGACGGTGAGGGCGCCGAGGTCGGCGAGGCGACGGAGGGCGCCGGAGGGACGCGGAAGGCCGAGCGTCGCCGTGAGCTCGTCGCGCAGGCGCTCGCCGCTGACCGCCGCCAGCCGCGGTACGGCGCGGCGGGCGGCGGCGAGCACCTGCGCGTCCGGCACGAGGCCCAGTTCGAGCTCGAGGCGCGCGAGGCGCAGCACGCGTAGCGCGTCGTCGTCGAGGGCGCCCGGGGCGCAGAGACGCAGGCGGCCGGCGGCGAGGTCGTCACGGCCGCCGAGCGGGTCGACGACCTCGCCGCCGGCGGCCGGCTCCGCCATC
>JAZBOM010000062.1:0-2240 GCA_036351205.1 Thermoleophilia bacterium
CGGCCTCGAGCTCGCCGGCGAGCGCGTCGAGCTGCTCGAAGGCGGGATCGACGCCGGCCTCGACCGGGAACTCGCGCAGGAGGCGCGCGGCGAAACCGTGGATCGTGTGGATCGGCGCGTCGTCGAGCGCCTCGAGGGCATGCTGGAGGAGAGCGGCGCGCGGCGCGCCGGGAGCCGCCTCTCCGGCGAGCTGCTCGAACCTCTCGCGCACGCGCTGGCGCAGCTCGCCGGCCGCCTTCTCGGTGAACGTGATCGCCGCGACCGTGCGCACGTCGCCGCTGCCCGCGTCGGGATCGAGCACGCAGCTGACGTAGCGGTCGACGAGGACGTGGGTCTTGCCCGTGCCGGCGCCGGCCTCGAGCAGGAAGGTGGTGCCGAGCTCCCGGGTCACCCGGTCGCGGACCCCCTTGTCGATCGGGGGGCGCTCGGCCCGGCTCATCGGGGGGCGCTCAGCCCGGCTCATCGGGCGACACCTCCTCGGGCCCCTGGGTCTGCAGCCTGACGAGGCCGGCGAGCCGCTCGTGCTCGCGCTTGCGGGCACGTGCCCACGACGAGAAACCGCAGGCGTACCTGACGTCGCAGTAGTCGCAGCCCTTGTGGCTGGTACGCGGGAAGAGACCCTCCTCGACCCCCTCCACCACCTCGGCGACGAGCGCTGAGAGGCGCGCCCGGGCGGTCGGCTCGTCGCCGTCGAGCTCGAGCTCCTCGAAGCCGCCCTTGCGGGTGATGAGGCGGTAGAGGGAGGTCACTCGCCCGTACGCTTCGCCCGTGGTCTGGCGGACGGCGAGCTGGTACACGGGGAGCTGCACGCTCAGGCCGCGCTTGATGCTCTCGCGCTCGGTCGAGCCGCCGCCCGTCTTGTAGTCGACGACCCGCGCGCCGCTCGGCGTCTCGTCGACACGGTCGAGGCGCCCCGCGAACCGGACCTCGCGGCCGTCGGGCAGCGCGAGCGTCACGACCCTGTCGTGCCGCGCGCCGAACCGCAGCTCGACGGCGACCGGACGCTCACCCCTGTCGAGGAAGACCGGGTCGAGCCGGACGGAGCGCAGGAGATCCTCGAGAAGCATCTCGCGGCGCACCGCCCACGCCAGCGCCGCACCGGTGACGCCGCGGCGCTCGGCGTCGGCGCAGCGCTCCTCCCACGCCGCGGCGACGGCGGCGAGAGCGCCGTCGCGGTCGAGCCCGTCGTCGATGACCCGCGCGTAGGCGCGCTCGAGGATGCCGTGCGCCAGGCTGCCGAACTCGAGCGCCTCGATCTCGAGGCTCTCGCCGGGCTCTTCGGGCGCGGCGAGCCCGAGCACGTCACGCACGTAGAAGGCGAACGGGCAGCCGACGTAGCGCTCGAGCCGCGTAGGGTGCAGCTCGGCGGCGAGCGGGTGCCGCGCGCCGAGCGCGGCGAGCGCGGCGCGGGCCTCGCCGCCGAGAAGGCCGTCCCACGCGCCCAGGTCGGGGCTGCGGCCGGCGCGCCACTGACCAAGACGGCGCTCGGCCGAGGCGGCGTCGCCGAGCACGGCCGCCAGGTACTCGCGACCCCGGCCGCGCCGGCTGGCCGAGAGGGCGAGGAGCGCGGCCGTGTCGAACTCGCGGCCATCGGCCCAGGTGGAGGAAGGCGTGCCCTCGTAGCGGGGGATCGCGCCCGTACGCTGCCACAGGGGGCGCAGCGGCGCCCCGCTGAGGAACTCGTCGAGCTTCACCGGATGGCCGGCGGCGAGTGAGGCGAGGCGCAGGACCAGGCGCGACGGCAGGCGCGGCCTGCCGGTCGCCGCGTCGGTGCGCGGCACCAGGAGGGTGAGGCGCTCGCGCGCCGCCTCACAGGCGAAGGCGAACAGCAGCGTCGACTCGGCGTCGCGCTGCTCGGCGAGCGGCAGCCGCGTGCCGAGGGCTTCGGCGAGGCGCCGGCGCTCCGCGTCGCCGAGGACGGGGTCGGCCCGCCCGCGGCTCGGGAACCCGCCCTCCGCGAGACCGGCGAACACGACGTCGTGGAAGCGGTGGCCGCGCAGCTCGAGCGGTGTGACGATCGCGACCCCGTCGCGCGTCGCCCTGCCCACGGGCACGCTGTGGCTCGCGAGCAGCTCGCGCACGACGGTCGCCACCTCGCCGGCGTCGACCTCTTCGCCGAGCACGTCGAGAGAGCGCAGCCGGCCGGTCAGGTCGCGGGCGGCGGCGGCGACCGGCAGGCCGCGCCTGCCGTCGCGCCTGGTCCTGCGCCTCGCCTCACTCGCCGCCGGCCATCCGGTGAA